>CAYWMG010000148.1:0-6143 GCA_964459245.1 uncultured Candidatus Bathyarchaeia archaeon | reverse complement strand
GTTTGGGTAGTTACAGCGACGGCGTCTGGATAGATTGAGCGGGCAGTGAGCCCGACAATTTTAGAAGTAGTAACATGGTGAATAATCTTCCACGCCCCATCGCTCTCACACTCTCCACAAGTCTCCTTCTTTGATGATATATCCCTACCTAACAACATCCAACCCTACCGAACGCTTTCGAGAGTCTCAATTAGTCCGGGAACGAGGGGGGGTTTGAAAGAATACGTAAATTTGTGATAATCAAATCCTCAACTAAATTCACACGACATGATCATGGAAACCATTAGCTAGAGGAAAGCTGAAGGTATGGTTAACAATTATCCAAAATACTGATTCGAACGAAGAAAAAATATTATCACCACAAGTACGGACGGATCTTTACGATTCGCTGCAAATACTTACATACTAAACCCACGCGTACGTAGACTGGATTTACTCTTGGTTACTGAGCAGGTGCACGAAGGGAAAAAAATCTTCATTTGTAATTGTGGATTCGGATACGATGATATGCTAATCGCATATGCGTGCGACGATTATTACAAAACCCACGGCGCGCCATCAGAGGAGATACTCAAGAAGGCTGTCTACAACCCTCGAATTGATCAATCGATTCGTAAGGTTACGGCACGCTAACTGTGAAACAAACCGTACAAGGACAAATATCCGCTGATACAAAACCTGCATTCGCAATCCCAAGCCGAATTAGGATATTTCAAAGACGTTTGCAGTGAACTCTGGCTGCGTAATACTATTACCTACTAGAATTCAATCACCGTAAGCCTTGAAAGCGAGAAATTTTTGCGGTCAAACATTCATTGGCTGCCTTGGGATTTTGAGCAATTTTACAACTGGACTGCAGATTATGAAAAGTGCTGGTATGGTTGATATCAGGCCCGCAATCATTATGGTCAACTGAATTCCTAGAATTACTCCAAGAATTCCTCCTGCTAAGGCTCCGACCGGCCAGGTGCTCCATGTGATTGTGCGCATTGTTGCATTCATTCTTCCCTGAACCTGATTCGACGTTATTGCTTGCCTGAGACTGATCTGATTGATGTTGTAAAGTGGCATTCCAACGTTTGACAACATCCAAAGGGCGGCCAGTGTTGGGGCAGCAAGTCCGTACACGGTGAGCGGAACCATTAACAGACCGGCTCCTGAGATGAGAAGTGCGAAAGCTAGCGTAACTCCCAACCCAAGCCTTCTTACAACCCTTGGGGCGCTCAATGCACCAATCAGAAATCCAGTACTTCCTATCCCCAGAACCAGCCCAGCTGTTTCAGGAGTCATCTTCAGTTGGTCGTATATGAAAAGAAAGAAAACCGCATAGAACATACTCCTTCCAAGGTTGAGTGTTGCGGATGCTGCTGTGAGGGTGCGGAGAATAGGATTAAAGAAAATTACCTCTGCCCCCGCTCTAAGTTCCTTGAAGAAAGCACGTTTAGCCGAAGGAGCGACTTCTGGTTTCTTGATCGATTGAATCGCCAAAGCAGCTACCAGCGTCGATAGAGCATCGAATATGATCGACTGGGCAGCGCCCACTACCTGAATGAGTAATCCTCCTAGGGCAGGGCCAAAAACTAGCGAGGCCGATGAACTTGTCTCAAGCTTAGCGTTGCCTTCAACCAAGTCCTTCCTATCAACAAGTGTGGGCAGATAGGATTGGTAAGCTATGACAAAAAACACCGTGGTCACGCTCATCACCAGGGCAACTGCATATAACTGATTAAGACTGAGCACCCTAAACATGAAACCCAGTGGAATTGAACCGAGAGCGATCACTTGCCCAATGTTAGCCCATACCATCATTGGACGCCTACGCCATCGGTCAGCCAATACACCAACGAACAGACCTAAGATTGGGTAGGCGATGCTGTTCAAAGCTCCCAAGAGTCCCATTTCAAAAGGGCCAGCATTTAGAAAGAGAATCGCCACAGTAGGGAGAGCGAGTGCGGTTATTTGGTCACCAAACCACTCAACCGTCTCGCCCATCCACAAACGCATAAACCCCCCGTGACGCAACAACCGACTAGATAACAGCCTCAAATCTCACATCTCTATTCCAGTGTGCCCTTACCATTCCCTCGTTTCCTTACGCCTAACTTGATAATCTGCAAAGATCAAATGCTTAACTGTGCAGAGAAATAGTGCCCCCAGGCTACTCTCCAGCCGCGTCGAAAGCAACCAGCCTCTCTGCTAAGCTAGCTTGAGGTTGTTCAATTCTGTAGCGCTGTCAGCAATTCCCACCTGAAATGCCAGAGGATACTCTCGTGGATGGAACGGTAAATGTACTATTATACGGTGTTGAGATCTGAATGGGTGAAGTAAAACCAATTACGTGAATCGTTGCTTGAAGTTCAACCTTCAAAGACCCATTGAAGTACTCACGCCCATCCGGACACTCATTGTAAATTGTGAATTGGAACGCGTGAGACTGATAAGGCAGAAGCCAAAATTCCTGCTTAGGCGCTTCCGATGTAATCCAGAAACTATAACGCGCATCATGCGTCACAAGCCACTGCGCCCTCGTCAGCATAACTGGCCAAGGAGTGACATTCCTCAAACTAACATCGTAGGCCGGCTCTTTGCTGTTTAGAAATTGTACAGTCATTGTTAGATTGTGATTGTAGGCAGGGACAAGCCAAGGAAGCACCGCCCATGCTAGGATTATTAGTAAAATTGTAGATGCAATTACCTGTATTTTTCGGTTCATAACGTTTCCAAGCTTTCTGGAAGTTGTCTCGCTTATTTGTCTTCCCCGTTTTCAGTAATATCGATCAATGAGACCAAATCTATGAAGACTCAAACAACAATGCGAGTCTGGGCCGTCTTCTAGTGCTGACGATGTTGCTTTGAGCGGTGCTCGTGACTGAACCATCAGAGTTTTGCCACTTATGCTAAGCTTGCCATCTTACTGCTGTCTCCAAGGAGCTAATGATTAATTATTCCACTCACACGTTCAACTCCAATCATGGCCGGCAGAACGAAGAAAATAATGAAGAGCCACGTGTTCATTACAAGTATGCGCGTGGCCCTAACGATGTGATTGGGAGACAACTCTTGATCTCGGTTTCCCAATACGTAAGATCCTGGTTTCTCTAATTGTACTCTTAACGCTCCCGCCATGGCTGACATCACCCACCCGGCGTTCCAGCTTGCAGTACAATTCCTGTCCCTTCGTAAGACGCGCCATGCGCCAGATGCTGATTGCCCAATCAGCGCGGCGGAGATTATGGTCAATATGCCCGTCAATCTTGCTGGAAGCCAATTTGCAATGCTATCAAGTTTGGCTGAAAACCAACCGATGTTAATGAATAGCGGATCTTTGTATCCCAGCATGGAGTCTAATGTGTTGATTGCGCGGTAAGCAACTGCGCCAGGAACGCCGAAGAGCGCGTAGAAGAAGAGAGGAGAAGTAATTCCATCCGTTGTGCTCTCTGCGACTGATTCAACTCCTGCGGAAATAATCTGAGATTCATTGAGTGAATTGGGATCACGTCGCACTATATGCCGCAGGACAGCTTTTGCTTCTGCCCAATCACCTCGCCGAATAGCGGAAGCCAGTTTCAAGGCGTAGCTGCGCATCAGTCGAATGGAGAACGTTGGTTTGAGAAGCAGAACCGCGCAAACGATTTGAACAGGTTCGCTAAGAGTATTCACAACCCAAAGAATGAGGCATGAAGCCCCCGCGAAGAAAATTATCGTTCCTAGAGCTAAACCTACGCCGTATGCTTTTTGCAGGCGTGCACTTCGACCTTTGGCAACTTCAACTCCTCGATCGATGAATTTACCCATCAGAACCGTAGGATGAACACGCAACGGAGGTTCACCTAAGGTCAAGTCTATGAGGACCGCCAACACAAGGACTATCAGCGCCTTGACGAGACTGTCCAGCAAAGCCTGGAATCACTCTCGCATAATCATGAAAGTTCTTGCCTCAGGGCACGGAGAAGCGCTTCGTTCTCCTGCCTCGTCTTGACTGCTAACCGAATGAACTTAGAACCTAAGCCTCTAAACCGGCTACAATCACGTATCAGTATGCGTCTCTTGATGAGCCTCTTCTTCAGTTCCTCTCCGTCCACTTGACCATGAAGGCGTGCAAGCAGGAAATTTGCCTCGGACGGCGTTACATCCATACCGAGTTCTCCAAGTGATTTCTCTAGAAAGGCACGTTCCTTCCTGACGAGTTGAAATGATCGGTTCAGAAACTTCATGTCTTTGAGAGCAGCTATCGCCGCAACCTGGGCGAAGGTGTTAACGGACCACGTGATCTTATGTTTCTCCAGTACTCTTACCGTGGCTTCGTGGCCTATCGCGTAGCCTGCTCGTAGACCAGCCAGGCCGAATGTCTTCGTTAAAGACCTCAATACTACTAGATTTCTGTACTTCTTTGCAACGGATGAGAGAGAAATCTTGGTTTGACCTTTTACGAAATCAACGAAGCATTCGTCAAGAAGCACCATAACGTTCGATTTAGCTGCTTCCTGAACAATTTTTTCAATGATTTCCTTTTCCTGTACTGTGCCCGTTGGATTGTTAGGGTTGCAAAGGAAGAGAACAGATGTTCGCCTTGTTATATTCTTGAAGAGCATCTCAGGGTCGAGTTCAAAATTTTCCAACCTCATAACATGTATTGGATTTCCTCTTTGGAGGAGAGTTGCATATTCATATTCGCTGAACGTTGGCTGCGTGACAATCGCATCACAGCCATTCTTTATGAAGGCTCGGGCGAATAGATGTATGATCTCCGCAGCGCCGTTTCCCACGAAGATATTAGCAGGTTCAATTTTTCTAACGTATGACGCAATGGCTCGCCTGAGTTCGGTACACTCGTTATCTGGATAAAACGGAACAAGATCCAAAGACCTCTTTACAGCCATCTTGGCCAGAGGTGAGCATCCCAGTGGATTGACGTTTGCGCTGAAATCAAGAAGCTTGTTAGGTACGACGCCTAGCTCCATGGACTCCTTCCAAATTTCACCACCATGATCTGGAGAAGTAAGCTCCTTCAAACCATCCTCGTCAGATTCGAGAAGATTCTGAGGCATGATTCTCATTCGCTCAAGTTGTTGGCCTTGACTTCTGACATTCTTCAATATTGAACCAATTGGAGAGCGGGCCTCTCTCTATGATAGTTTTTGGATCATCACAAAAGACGTAATGAGATGCGTAACAACCTATACACTCTGGTATTCCTCTAGTGACGGCGCCGTCTGCGTTCTGGTAGTGTCATAAGAAGTAGGATGGTTGAGATGATAGCTACGACAACCAGAGTCAGGCCTATGATTGGACTTGCGAATACTGATGACCCATTTTGGGCGTTAGTATAATTGCCGATTGTCGTGACTTGTGAGGTATAAGGGATATTCGTGTTGATCGTGAGCTGTCTGATCACTTGCGGTGTTGATCCAAAGTTAGTTACGAGGATGTCATACTGTCCAGTTCCAGGCGCGATGAACGTAACATTACCTTCGCCCATAAGGCGAAGAACATGAACATTAGGATTCCAATGTTCGACAATCCCGATCGTGCATAAGCGGCAACCTGTAGTTTGGATTGTTGTAAGAGAGCCTTCTACTAGAGTAACGATTCCTATAGACGCGCTCTGTGAGGGGTTAACTTTGATGGGGAGAATTAACGAGAAGATCTTCTTCAAAACATAAGTTTGATTAGTAATCGTGTACGAGTACCTCGCTGTCATTTGGTTAGTGATCGACTGAGGATACAACAGAATTAGCAGTGCAATCAATGAAAGCATCAGGATGACAGCGATTATCAGACGACCCCTTGACCTAGTAGGCATTCTATTCACACTACCAGATAGACAGTCATAGAGTAGATTAACTTAGTCCAAGATGCTGGCTTGTATGGGCGCTGAATAAGTATCCGAGGATGGAGAGGTCAATATCTCCGAGGCCTAGAGGAATGCATCAAATACAACCAATTCATGATTCAACACGTACACAAACTCGAACGCTCCACGCCAAGTCAAAAGTTGAAACTCGTTCAGGATCTAGGCCTTGGCCTAGAGAAGACCGATACGAAACTCCACAACCTTCACGAATGCTAATGCTGCGGCTTTTGGCTCGGCATGCGATTCTAGATGGTTGTAAACCCACTGCCTATCTGAGTAACGTCCCACA
>CAYWMG010000147.1:0-5411 GCA_964459245.1 uncultured Candidatus Bathyarchaeia archaeon | reverse complement strand
AGGATTTGATCTCTTCCTATAGTGGCCAAAGGCTAGCCCTGGTAATCATTTCGCGGTGTCATGATATTTGCTTTGCACATATCCATGATTCCACGCAGATTGCTCCTTCGAACATGTTGTGATGCTCAAATTTCGTGATCTTCAGCATAGTTCTTTAGGTTTCATTATCTGACTGCGGTTTTGAAATAATTGAGGATAAGCGAAAGAATTGAGGAAGCTACCTAACCAACGGCCCGTCTGTTCTATAATCTTCTCCAGAATCGTCTACGCGGTTAATTGGTACAACGTGGCCGCTATCTTCGTATTTATTGCTGGTGATTTTGGTCAAAACGTTTCAGGCCTTGGCCTTGTAACTGCAAGCATGTACGTCGGTTTGGCTATTTTTCAAATCCCCGGAGGTATTATTGCAGCCAGGGTTGGACCGCGTAAGGTTGCTTTCTATGGGATGCTGATCTCATCCGTTGCATCATTCTTTACTGCTTTTGCTTCTGAGTTTTCTCAGTTGGTCTTGCTGCGATTCGTTGTTGGGTGTGGGTTGGCGCTATTCTTTGCTTCAGGAGTTACAATGATTGTGAAGTTATTTGGCCGTAAGTCGGGGGGTTTTGGGATGGGATTGTTTAATGGAGCCTTCTATACGGGTGCGGGCTTGGGAATTTTTGCTTGGTCGGTTCTGGCTGAATTGATTGGTTGGCGGCCGAGTCTCGCAACTAGCGGCGCATTAGGGATTCTTTGGGCGTTTCTTCTTCTAGCCTATGTGCCGAAAGATGAATTGCGTGATGATTTTGTTGTTAAACTGAGGGACTTGCGAGGGGTCCTATCGAACAAGTGGTTGAGTATCCTTTCGCTTGAGTTGTTCGGTTTCGCTAGCGGGTCCATTCTGATTACCACATTTACGGTCTTCTATCTGGAAGAGTCATTGAAGATTAGTCCAGTCTTTGCAGGGATCGTTGGAAGTCTTACTCCCCTCTCTGCCGTATTTGCTTCACCACTGATGGGAATGTTATACGATAGGGTGAGGAGGGCTCGCTTGCTCGTGCTAGCTTCCGGTTTAGGATTAGCAGCATCACTCGCGCTTATGGCAGTTGGAAATGTATATTCTGCCATATTGGTAACTATTATTGTAGGGGTCTGTACTGGTTGCGTATTTACTGTAAGTTATCTGTCCGCGCGAGAGGCTCAATCAGCTTCTGCCGAGTATGAGACTCTGGCAATAAGTTGGGTTAATTGTCTTCAAATGTTCGCAGGGTTCTGGTCGCCTATAGTGTTCTCTAATCTTGTGATCTCATTTGGGTATGCGATTTCTTGGCTTGTTGCATCCGGATGCACGTTGCTTTTGATATCAGTAGTCTTGCTGGTGAAGGAGCCACGTGGAGCTAGTTAATTCCCTAATATGAGAGCTACATCACTTTAATGAAGGCGTAAGGCTTGACGAACAATCCTGAACCGGAATATCCAACGGGGCCGTTCACAATAGGTGTAGGCGGCGTTGTAATTGAGAATAGTAGAGCACTCCTGGTCAAGTTGACCTACGGTCACAAGGGGTGGATTCTGCCTGGGGGTTACGTAAAATCGACCGAGACCATTGGAAGAGCCGTTTGTCGTGAAGTTTATGAAGAGACCGGCCTGAAAGTTCAGGCTTCGCAAATAGTTTCTGTGAGAAGCAGAGTGAATCAGGGCAAGTGCGACATCTACGTGGCTCTCTTAGTAAAAGTGGTTGGTGGAGAACTTAGGCCTGATCACGAAGAAGTCTCCGACATCAAATATTTTACCCTGCCTGAGATGGAATCGTGTGAAGATGTTCCGAAGCTTAACACTTGGATTGTAAGGCGGGCTCTTCAGGAAAGTGCACCGCGGTTTTCCTTATCAAACTATAATCAGACCCCTGAGCAACTTTACGAACTCTGGTTCTAACCGTTCGCTAATTAGACTTATTTTTTTAGAGTGGTCAGAAAAAGATAGAGGTACATTTCGAGAACGACTTCAGGTAGCAACGCTACCCGATTTAAAAAATGTGGGAGAGATGTGGATCTTTTCCTCTCATATGACTCTGTATTGCTTTCTGGGATCGGTAGTGGCAATATTATGAATTACTTGGCCTCGCCATCCGCAAGAGTTACAGTAGCGCGATCGTGTTCGCCAACTGGTCGGTTTCATATGATTAAGTATGACACGTTTTGCGTTGCAATAGTTGCAGTACTCTTTGCCGTCAACGGTGCCGTGGTGCCAGCGGTGGATTGGGTGAACGGCTTGACAATTTGGACATAGCCACGTTATCGGGTGCCTTCGTCTATGTTCAAAGACTTGCAGACCAGCGGCTGTTCGTCTCTCAAGAATAGATTGTCCCATATCGACATCCTCTTCTTCCTCTTCTAGGATGAGAGCGATATATCAATGTTCCGTCTATGATACGTGTATGTTCCGTGTAGTTGAATTGGAAAGCGCCTATTCTCTCCCTTCATGAACGCTTCCTGTTCAGAATCATTGATTCGTAGACTTCTCAAGAACTAGAAATTCTGTACCTTAATGTTAGCGAAAGCTCAAATCCACAGACACTACGTACGCCATACACATTCGAGATTCGTTAGAACTGATTGGAAGAACGTAGTTTGCTCAGCAAAGTCTTCATTTCTAGAAACAGTGGCGTTGCTACGGAGCATCCTCTATCTTCTCTCGCTGCCCTCGAGGTTCTGAGATCGGGGGGAAATGCGGTTGATGCTGCGGTAGCTGCTGGTTTTTCGTTGTCGGTTACTCAACCTCAACTGTCAGGTCTTGGAGGCGACTTTTTCGCGTTATACTATGAGAATATGACGAGAAAGGTTCATTGTTTGAATTCCAGTGGGTACGCACCACGTGGATTGACGATTGACCTTCTGAAGTCTCATCATCACAGATTCATGCCGCTCTTCGGTCCTTACAGTGTCGTTATTCCCGGCTACGTGCGAG
This sequence comes from uncultured Candidatus Bathyarchaeia archaeon, assembly GCA_964459245.1. GTDB lineage: Archaea > Thermoproteota > Bathyarchaeia > 40CM-2-53-6 > 40CM-2-53-6 > FEN-987. The sequence continues at coordinate 2,468 of CAYWMG010000147.1, read as the reverse complement.
GGCTGTATGGTTTACATGAAAAGTTTGGACAACTTGAATTTGCTCCGCTTCTTTCCAGCGCAATTCGGTTGGCTGAAGAAGGTTTCCCGATCCATGCTGGCCTATGTAATGCTATAGGATTGCATTGGAAGGCATTATCAGCGTCAGCGAAAGCCGTCTTAGCCTCGAAGGGTGTGGTACCCATTCCCGGGGAAATATTGAAACAGAGTGCACTTGCCAGCACCTTGAAAGGAATTGCCGACCAGGGGGTGGATGGCTTCTACGAAGGGAGAGTTGCTGAGGCAATCTCAAAGACAATCTCGCAGGAAGGATATTCAGTTAGTTCTAGTGACTTCGCAGAGTTCGAACCCGAATGGTCCGAGCCGCTTGTTGCCGATTATCGAGACGCGCGAGTATATGAGATTCCACCAAATAGCATGGGTGCAACCACTCTCCTAATTCTGAAGTATCTTGAGAACCTAGACTTGAAACGTATGAAACCGAACTCGAAAGAGAGAATTTCCTCAACTCTCAAATGTGTCAGAGAAGCGTACATGAGAAGGGATGAAGAACTGGGCGACCCTCGCTTCGTCAATTTTGATTTGCAAAAGTTTCTGATTTCGAAAGGCGGGAAGAAGTCTAGTCGCGTTCGCAAAGTTGATGGAGATACAACATACTTTGCTATAGTTGATGGTAACGGGAATATTCTCTCGGCCGTTCAGAGTCTATTCCATAACTTCGGCTCTAAATTATTTGTAGATGATTGTGGATTCTTCCTCAACAACAGGGCTTCAGCTTTCAAGTTTGAGGGACCGAACAAGCTTGAGCCGCGTAAGCGTCCGATTCACACTCTTTCCACTATGCTTCTGGAACTGGATGGTGAGGTAAGATTTGCATTAGGAGCTAGCGGAGGAGAGTTTCGACCTCAGCAACATGCTCTCTTCGTTACGAATATGGTGGATTATTCGATGAGTCTAGAGAGCGCACTCAGTTTCCCACGGTTCCTCTGGAAATCTGGAAGAGAGGTGATGGTGGAAAGAGGATTTGGGAAATTTAGTTCTTCAAGTTACAAGGTTGAATTATTAGATTACCCAGGAAAGACTGGGGTCGCTCAAGGGGTGGAGGTTTTGAAAGACGCGAAGAAGGCTGTTTGCGATGTTCGCGGGGACGGAATTCCTCTCGGAATGTGAATGTCAGAATCGGTACTATACTACGTCGCGATAGGTTCTTCCGCCTACTGCTCGTGACATTCTTGGGGTCTCGGTTGGGGTTTCAATCTGCTCTAACGAGAAGGTTTGCTATCTTATCGGGGATCTGTTGGATATTGCTAACCGCCAACGTGTTGTCGAATGACAAAATTCGTAGGTTCTTTGCAATATTGACTGCTTCATCATGAATACCTATTCCGAGCATTCTGATTCCTGTCTCCCTGTACTTCCTAACCTGTTCTCTTGTTAGAGCTACGTCGGAGACTAGGCCATCAGTTAGGGTGATGTGGACTTCAGGTTTGAAGTTACGCACGAGTGGCCAGGAGACTGATAATATCAAACCTAATGGGGTTGTGTTGCTGTTTGCTTGAACATGGACAAGGCTGGCAAGTGATCTCTCACCCCAGATTTCCTTTGGTCCCTTGATCAACCAAACATTGTCATTTGTATCTTTTACATCAATAGTTGGAGATCTGGATGATGTAGGAGTTTGGTTGAATGCTAATACCATGAACTCGACGTTCAGTAGATTGAGTGCTTCACATACAGCCGCTATTGCGCCCTTGTATGGTTTCTCGAAGGATCGGATTGAGCCTGAATGATCCAGAAGCAATACGACCTTTCTCGGTACCTGTAGTCGTTCTTCATCGAAGAATGGATATTTGACGTCATCTATTATGGCCTCTACGTCAACCTCGTCACCATACTTTCCATGAATCTCCGACCATCTGGTTTTCCATTTACGGAGGCGAGCCTTCATCTTGAGAACTAATGCGTCTTGGTTCGCGTATGCCCTGAGCGCCCTCACCTCATTACTGGCTACGTTGATATCTCGTGGAACGTAAATTTTTGAGGATGTCGCTGTTTCATTCTGAAGTCTTTCAGTGGTGCCCGCGAAATTCTTGTTTGTTTCACCGTATTTTGCTCCGAATTCTTCCAGTCTCTTGTATTCCTGTCTCAGTTTTCGATTACCCGTCAAAATTTCCTGTTGGTGTACTCCCGACTTTATGCGGCTTTTTATTTCCTCCTGGAACTGGTTACTATCAATATTGAATTGAAGAATCGTAGAGTCCAGTTGACATGGATGCCATGAAGGTGAAATGAAGGATGACTTGTCGAGTTGCAGTCTCTCAACCACTTCTTGAGCGAGATGGTTGAGACTGAGCCTAGCCTCCCTGTCACTTGTATGTTTACTTAGTAATGCGTCAACTACATGCTTAGCGTAGGCAACCGTCTGCTTGACATTCTCGTAATCTTCCCATTCAGTCAAGTCACAGTTGA
>CAYWMG010000146.1:0-4076 GCA_964459245.1 uncultured Candidatus Bathyarchaeia archaeon | reverse complement strand
ATAATCGTTGATCACGTTGTAAATCGAGTAGGATTACGTCAAGCGCGTTCTCATCGTGGCCGAGAGAAGAGTAGCCGGCCTAAGAGAAAGCTCACCTAGAAGATCCATACGCCGCCAGACAACAATTCAGAATATCACCTTCAGGCCATGTTAGCTTTCGAAGGTACTTGCTTTCACTAACATAGAGACTTGAGGCCGGACTGTTGCCGGAAGATAGCGTCACAAACATACACAATTGGTGAGAACGTAGAAGTCGTTCGCGGGTCAGTATTATTGAAGACGCTGTAGTGCTCATAATGAGTGATTCTGGATCGAGTTCATAACGCTCGTTCATCTATTGGGCTTGCATAGTTGAGTGATCAACTTGCGTGCTGCAATATACGGATCTATTTTATGTTCACTAACTTGTCTCATCAGTTTCGCGAAGGTCTCTGTAGCAGCTGCCTTTTGTAGAGTTATCTCTTCAAAATAGCGCTTGGTTGCTTCCAGGATGTCTTGACGTAATCGGCTATCGTTCGTTTTGTCTCTCAGCTGCAATTCCTTTACGTGTTTTGAATGTTGAGCTATGGCTTCGAATAATTCAGCGATTCCACGTCCTGACGTGGCGATCGTTTTGAGTACGCTAGGTCTCCACCCGTTGGCGGGTTCAGACATCATGATCATCGACTCGATCTCCTGTGCGGTGCGCTCTGCCCCTTCCCTGTCCGCTTTGTTGACGACGAAGATATCTCCAATCTCCATAATGCCCGCCTTCAATGCTTGAATCTCGTCGCCTAGGCCAGGCGTTGTGATGACCACCGTTGTATGTGCTAGTCTTCTTACGTCCACGTCAGACTGGCCGGTGCCGGTCGTTTCGATTATGATGTAGCCCATAGCTGAGGCATCCATGATTCGAATCGCGTCCCCTGTGGCACGTGCTACTCCACCAGAATAATCACGTGCAGCCATGCTTCGAATGAAAATATTTGGGTCAGAAACGAGTTCACCCATCCTGCATCTGTCGGCAAGAAGAGCACCGCCTGTAAACTGACTAGACGGGTCGACTGCGATGATCCCGACCTTGAAGCTTTTCTGGGTGTACATCTTGGCTAGCTTGGCTATGAGGCTGCTCTTGCCACAACCAGGTGGCCCTGTTATTCCTATTATGTAGGCCTTCCCGGTTTGCCAGTATAGTGCAGATAGAATGTTGATTCGAGCGTTAGAGTCATTTTCAACCCAAGAGATCAATTGAGAGATTGCTCTCCTATCACCATGGGCGGCGCGGCGAATAGCAGTCTTCAGCCTTGAATGTGAAACGGTTCTTGAGTTCACCAATGCAAATTACGCCTCCAGTCAGAAACGCCGCATAGTCCACAGCTGAGTCCAATACATCGCGCAAGAGTAACCTAATTGAGTTAGAAGTAATCCCTCTGCTTCAGTTGTCACGGCTTTTCGCATGCTATCCTTGGCGTCAATTGCGCCATTGAACGACTTGAGTGGAATCCCAGACGTGGCCAATCCTGAACCTAGCATACTAGATGATGCCTGAGAGTCAAATAACTATTGACGGCACCACTGAACGTCATGTTGTGGAACGATTCTATCCAGGTAACCTAACTCACTTGCCGGCATGAAGTAGACATCTGCCGCCTCTGGATCGTTGAGATAGGAGACGCGACCTCCTCCGAGAGGAGCAGGTGCGCGTCTACAGGTTTGGTTAGTCTTCTTTTCGCTTCCACGTTCATTTGGGATTGGTTGTTCTTATTTGCCCTTATAGACAGGTTTCCTTTTCTCTTGAAACGCTTTCATGCCTTCTTTGACGTCTTCAGATGTAAGCCAAAGTTTAGCGAAGTTGAGTCGGGAGAAGTTGGTACCGTCAGGCTGCCACAACTGCCTCTCGCCTAGGAGGAAATCTTCCTTCGTTGCTCGGACAGCTAGTGGTCCGTTACTATTGATCCTCTCGGCCAACTTGAGGGCGGCTGGCATAAGTTCTGCAAGTGGAACAACTTTGTTAATCAAGCCTACACGATAGGCCTCCTGAGCAGTCATGCGGTCACCCGTAAGCATCATTTCCATAGCTATTCCTCGGAAAGTCATGCGAGGCATCCATTGGTGTCCGCCGAGCGACGTCAATGCATAGTTAGGTTGAGGATATCCAAAGGTAGCTTCCTCTGCGGCGATTCGAATATCACACCCCATCGTCATGCTGCATCCCCCACCTAGGGCGTGTCCATTAACCGCACAGATAACAGGCTTGAAGAGCTCTAAATTTCTATAGTGGAGTGAGGGCGGTTCCGGTTCACAGAGTTCCTCAAGACCTGCAAGGTCATGACCGGCACAGAAAGCCTTTCCCGCTCCAGTAAGGATAGCGGTCCAAGCATCGGGATCGTCTCGGAACTCGTACCACCTCTTCTCCAGCTCCCGAATATCTTCACTTCTGTACGCGTTAAGCTTCTCTGGTCTGTTCAAAGTAACGATAACGGTGTGTCCCTTCTTTTCGTAAAGAGTATAAACCATATTCATCCACTTCGATCTGCGCGACCGCTCATACTCTTTATAGGGTTTGCGCACTGAATGCTGTGTTGCGTGACAGCGATTTCGCTTATAAACGTCGGTTTGAGACGCTCAAGCTTCTCTTCACAACCAATCTTCATGGCAGTGATCGAACATTTCAAAACGCATGTTACTATCCTGGGAGAAGACGTAACTAGAAAAATGTTCATTCCGCCCGTCCAGAATGGATCAGAACATTCGCGCAGTCTCTTCGGGCGAGAGATGCAAAATAATACAAACCACAAGAGAGATGCTTGAAATATTAGGGTGAACTCCTTCAGGGAATGTATTTGCTCGAGAGGCTTGATAATTCACTCCCCTCACGTTTTCATCATGTTCTGTTCGCGAATGTAGCTGCCGCTCAGTTCTTCGATTCTTTTAATTTCCAAGCGTTCACATTTGCCTTACCGATAATCCTGGTACAGTGGGCTCTCCCGATTGCGGTTACGGGTTATGTTGGGACGGTTGTGCAATTCGGCTTTCTGGTGGGGACGCTCTTGTTCGGTGTTCTTTCAGATCGCATCGGACGGAAACCTTCCTTTCAGATAGCGATCGTGCTCTTTGGCTTATTCGTGGGTATTTCGGCATTGACATCCAACATTCTTGAGTTTACCATAGCTGTCTTTCTTGCAGGAATCGGCTTAGGAGGTGAAATTCCATTGAGTTATACTATTGTCGGAGAGTTCATGCCAAGCAAAGACCGAGGACGATATCAGACGTTCAACTCAATAGTGTGGCAGCTAGGAGCGGTAATTTGTGGACTCGCGGCATACGTGACTTTGGGGTCTTCCAACTGGCGACTGCTATTACTAATGGGTGCGGTTCCGAGTATCATACTGCTGGGTCCAATACGACGTTACGTTCCTGAATCTTTGAGGTTCTTGTTGTCAAAAGGGCGAGTTGAGTCCGCTCAAGAGGTGGCAAACAAAATTGACGTTAACCCAACGCAATCCAGCAATCCTCATGACAAAAACCTGGAAGTTGAGTCTCTCAGGGGAAAGCTGGGTTTGCGCTCGCTACTGAATCACAGATACAGAAGGAGAACATTTCTAACTTGGGCATTGTATTTTATCAACTTCATAACCTACTTTGGGATCGCAACTTGGTTACCAACACTTCTTGTGAATGCAGGATATAACATTGCAAAAAGTATTCTATTCACCATGGTAATGCTCGGCGCAGCAACAGCGGGAGAGTTCGCCGCAGCGACGATGATCGACCGTGTGGGCAGAAAACCTCTGCTCACGACTTTTTCGTTACTAGCAGCGTTCACAACTGGAGCCATGGGGATCAGCCCAGTTGCTAGCCTCAGCTTTTTGATCTTCGGCTCGATGTCATTTTTCTTCGTAAGGGGGATATCCGGAGTGCTGCATACGTTTGCTAACGAAAGTTATCCAACTGAGATTCGGACGGCTGGACACGGAATCGCCCAGGGCATCGGCAGAATTGGCGGGATGGTCGGGCCAGGGATCATTGCTATTATAGTAATCACCACAGGATCCTTGGCTACCTCGTTACTGTTCTTCCTTTGCCTCAATCTAGTC
>CAYWMG010000145.1:0-18800 GCA_964459245.1 uncultured Candidatus Bathyarchaeia archaeon | reverse complement strand
GCAGCTACATTGCCTTGCTTTGTGTTTTGAGCAGCCAATCAATCGGTGGTCTTTGCAACCGCAAATGATACACTTCTTTCCTGAATCCACGTCTATCACCCATCTTTGCCGAATTCCCGTGTTGGTTATTATTCTTCATCTACCCAATAGAAGGCTTCGTTCCCACATTTTTGTCAAATTACTTTCATTTTGGGGAGAACCCGCACGTTCTTCTCATTCTTACCAATTACGACAACGGACTTCCTGAGCTTTTCAAGTTTCTGTACTATCGCATCTCCACGCCTTCCTTCTTGCGCGCATTTAGAGCAGATAGCACTACTGCCTTTTCCTTCTTCGTTGGAGGAAGTGCCAGGCCACACTTCGGGCAGAATTGCGTCTCAGAGAACAGCCGGAATACATCACGTAGCCAGAGATGCCTTTAGCCCTTCCTTGCTACCCCGTGGCCATGTTTGCTTTCGCATCTGCTGTTGAATACGTTAATTCTATGTACGACATAGAATGGGTGAAGATGAATCCTGGGTATAAACCGGAAAGATAATCAGGTCTACATAATGCGAGGCAAGAGCAGGGGAAGAGCATGAGCATGAAACGATTCGTGGTAAATGTAGCCGATGGAGTGCAAGGGAAGCTGCCCGTTGCCGAGGGAGGAGGCACCTTCCGGATTCTAATTGATGAGGAAAGCTCAGGCGCTCAACATTTTTCGCTGCTAGTAAATGAGATGTTCCCGGGGTACATTGGCAAGGAGCATTCTCATAATGTGGAGCATTGTTGGTATATCCTGCAAGGAACTGGCATCATCCGCATGGAAGGTAAGGAGTATGCCATCAAACCGGGAGATGCAGTTTTTGCACCAGTGGGGATGCGACACTCGATTGAATGCACCGGAGACGACCCTCTCCGGTATGTAGTGGTTTATGCTCCACCTGGGCCTGAGAGAGAACTGAGAAATCGGACCGGTTTTGCCAAACCATGACTAGGAATCGTTGGCCTCTTAGACGACGATTTAACGGTTGATAACTGTTTGAGCTCCGTGTTCAGCGTCGTCTTCCAACGCTGGACCAGCAACTGTATGGGAAAATGAGGAGCATTTTCACTCAGCTCTCTGGCTTTTATCGTTTCACGTAACAAAAGCAGATAAGATTGGAGTAGACTATCATTGTCGAGAGTAGGGGCTCTCGTTCAATTGTCATCAGACGTCGTAAAAGATACGTTAACGGGGTCCACTGTATTCAAGGATGAGACACCGCTCTCCCTTGAGTATATGCCCCCGAGGCTACTGCACCGCGACGCGCAAATGCGGTTTCTCACACAGCTCTTTCGGTTCTCTATCGAAAGCCCATTCTCCACAAGTCAACGCGTACTCATCACAGGAGACGTGGGAACGGGGAAGACTGTTCTAGCACAACGTTTCGGAGCAGATCTGGCTAGGGCTGCCAAGAATCGGAAGATCAACCTTCAATATGCACACGTAAACTGCCGCGAAGCGAAAGGCAGCCTCTTCATGATTATAAAACGAGTTCTAACCCAGTTTGAACCTGAATTTCCAAAGCGTGGTTTTGCACCGGAAGAACTTCTGCAAACGTTAATGGACATACTTGACGATAAGAACATGCACTTGATACTAGCACTGGACGAGTTGGAACACTTGATCAGAACCGAGGGGGCGACTCCGATTTATAATCTCACACGCATACAGGAGGAGCGTGTTGGAAAACCAATACGTCTCTCGCTTATCTGCATCCTACGCGAACAAGAACAACTGCAACAACTTGACAAGAGCACACAGGATACTCTCCAACGCAACATCGTCAAACTCGAAAAGTACAACTCGTCTCAATTGATCATGATTCTTAATGACCGAATCAAATTAGCTTTCAAAGAGAACACAGTTTCAGATGAGGCACTTCAACTCGTTGCTGACATCGGCGGCCAAAGCGGAGATGCACGGTACGCTATCGAACTTCTCTGGCGGGCTGGCAAATATGCTGATTCTGAAGCTTCGAAACATATTTCGGCAGATCATGCTCGAAAAGCCGCCGGAAGCGTACACCAAACGTTGAGAGGCGAATATATCAACGCCGTATCCCCTCACGAAAAATACATGCTACTCGCGTTAGCTCGAGTCCTCGAAAAATCACAAGAGGCATACGCTAACATAGGCACAGTAGAACGCGAATACAAAGCAGTTTGCGAAGAGTATAATGATGAACCACGAAAACATACTCAAATTTGGAAATACGCGCGCGGCTTAGGCGCAATCGGAATAATCACTGCCTCCAAATCAGGCGAAGGAGTACGTGGCAAGACAACTCTGCTCGGGTTGCAGACCATACCGGCGTCTACTATGCGTGAACAGTTAGAAAAATCGCTTACATCCAACCGGAAGAAACACAGTAACTAGAATACGACCTGCCTGAGTCAACATAATAGCCATCTCACATACATCTTAATATCGATAGTAAATGCGCCGTTTCACAATGGTAGACATATCACCAAAGAAGACGGTCACGAGGGAGGCTGTTGCTGTTGGTGAAATTAAACTCAAACCAAGCACAATCGCACGTTTGAAGTCTGGACGGATTGAGAAAGGAGACCCAATCGCGGTTGCGGAAGTGGCTGCAATAATGGCTGCAAAGAACACGCCGTGTATTCTTCCATTCTGCCATTCAATACCTATCACAACAGTGCGAACTGAGTATAAAATCGCCCGTGATAAGATCAGTGTTGAATCATGTGTGAGAAGTGAAGCAAAGACCGGGGTTGAGATGGAGGCACTAACAGCCGCCTCAGCATACCTCCTCACTATCTGGGATATGACGAAACAGTACGAAAAAGACGAATCCGGCCAATATCCCTTCACTGCGATCACGTCGTTAAGAGTCAAGAAGAAGGTTAAGGGAAGTTGAGCAAAGTCGCTGAACTCCACAAACATGATGCTCCAGCATCACTTGGCATTTACATCTTAACATGCAGCACATCTAAGTTTAAGCAGCTCAAGACTGGCCAAGATCCAGAAGACAAGTCAGGGGACATTATCGAGCGACTATCCTCAACGTCAGGCCATCGCGTAGAAGGACGACGACTTGTCTCAGATTCTAGACTGATGATAAAGAGAGTTGCAAAGAAGGCATTATCATCCAAAGCGGTTGATGTTCTAATCATCACTGGAGGGACTGGACTATCTCCAAGAGACGTAACGGTGGAGAGCATCTCACGATTAGTTGATAAAAAAATTCCTGGATTCGGTGAGCTTTTCAGAAACATTAGTTTCAACGAAATCGGTTCTGCGGCCATGCTCAGTCGAGCCTTTGCAGGTTCTGCCAATGGAAAGGTAATCTTCTGCCTTCCAGGCTCGCCCCATGGAGTCCAGACGGCGATGGAGAGGCTGATTCTCCCAGAGATCGGTCATATGATTAAGATTAGTCGCGAGCCGAAGTAGCCTTCTTCCTCAAGGCGGGTTGCTTGCGGCGTGTTGTCGGCTTTTTAGCAGGTTTCTCAACCAGTTTATTCAACTCGTTTTTATTAACGTACTTTTCATAACCGTGCGAATCTGAGGTTGTATTGCTGCACAAACAGGACTTGCTTGAGAGGACGTGGGTTGGGCAGTTATCAACGAATTCGCATGCGCTGCATGAAATTTCAGTCCCATCAACATAGCACAATTTGGTTATCTCTTCACCGAGCATTTGAGCTGGCGCCGCACCGTTAGGTCGAATGAACTTCACGGGTTTCCCAACTATTTGCGACAGGCTTTCCTCGACCGAGTCTAAGTTGTCCATGCGTCTCACAGAAAATTTTCGACTCGCAGAATCATACTTGAGACCGGCTCTCATGAGCTGGATGAATTTGTCCTTTCCCATAAAAGGGAGTTTGAAGTTGGCAGGGTCGAGCACTTCTTCAGGTCCCGTTGGCGTGTTAGTAGTCTTTGCTTCTGAAGTGAGGAACTGTATGTCTCTCTCTTCCAGCTCCATACTCGTACCGATTTCTCGCCCAATCTCTTCGTTGAGGCTGAAGATCGAGATTAGGTAGGGTAGGATGTGATGCAGTGCGGTTCTTTTTGACGTGTGGCAGGCTTTAGCGAGACATCCGCAAGCGTGGCTGATTGACCATAATCGGTATTGGTAGCGTTCAAGCGTTTTTTCTGATATTCGCGGAGCAGTTTTGATGGCTTGGTCGATGTCGTTCTCGATTTGATCCGCCCCTACGGAGGCGAGTTCATTCAGGGCTACTGGGAGCAGGTTCCATTGAGGTACTGAATCTCGGCGCGGCATGTTGAAGGGTGGTGGAGCCATACTTCTTGACCTGTTGGCGCCGATTCGCGCATAGGTTATATCCGCTCGTGAGAGCGCCTCGTAGGCGTGAGCGAGTTTATGACGGGATGTGTAGATGTACGGCATTAAATCGTGGAGCAGGAGGAGTAGTTGATCTTTGTAGAGTGGGATTTCGGTTTCGTTCAGTGCCCTTCTGGCTTCTCCAAATCTTGATGTGAATAGCTCTGTTAGCGTTTCATGTTCGTCCAGGCTGCTTGTTCTGCCAGCACTCTGATCAAAGGTTCCCGCCGCTGCTGCTTGTGCGTCGTTTATTGCTGAACGAATGTCACCCGATGATCTACGGACTATGGAGTCTACGGTCTTGGCTGCGACGTTCGCTCCTTCCTGGCGGAGTATGTGATTGATGAGTAGGACAAGGTATCTTGGGCGTATTTCATGCAGCTCTAGTACTAGGCAGATTTTTCTAAGGTCGTCGAAGCGTTCGTCTTCAACATTATTCGCCGTCAGTACGACTGGTATGGGGGGGTCTTTGACGGCGGCGAGTATAGCTAGTAATCCGCCACGATCTTCTCTGCCGAAGACGCCGTCAACTTCGTCTAGTAGGATAAGGTTACCGCGCCCGTTGCGGGAGAATGAGTCAAGAGTGGTTGAGGTGCTGGCTGGGGTCAACGCCTGTTCTATGGATTTCTGGGTTCTAACGTCGCTGGCGTTCAACTCTAGAATCTGGAAGCCGTATTCGTTAGCTGCTGCTCGAGCGAGTGAGGTCTTGCCTACTCCTGCCGGTCCGACTAGAAGGCATGCTTTCTTTGGCTTACGCTTTAGGGTCCAGGAGTTTAGCCAAGACTTGAATTCTAGCACTGCATCCTCGTTTCCAAGAAGGCTGGAGGAGGTTTGTGGACGGTATTTTTCCGTCCAGGATTTCATCTGCAATTGTTCTACTTGCTTCCCAACAGGCTGAATTGGGCTAACATTGCGCTTAGTTGAATGTCCTCGTTTGCTCCCTGCGAGAGTCGGAAGTCATATTCTCCTAATAATCGAACAGCCTCAATCTGTTTATGAGTATCGAGCTCTGACATTTTTACGACTTCACGGTTTGCGGTACGAATAATATCCCTTCCGCTTACGCCGCGTTTTCCCATAAGCTCGTACATGGCCTCACGCGCTTTGATGAAGTTTCCATCAAGTGCAGTTTTCAACATTTTCCGAACAGTTTCACCATCATTCTCTGGCGAAATCTTATCCAATTGAGCCGCGTCGAGTTTGCCCGAATCGGAACTTGTGGCGGCAACTTGCAAGTAGTTCAATGCTCTTCGGAGATCACCCTCTGACAATTCGAAGATCCGTGCTATCACTTTCTGATCCGCTACAACATTCTCTGCCTTGCAAACTTTTCGCAAGTACTCGAGGGCTTCCTTCTCTTCCAATTGCTTAAACCGGAATACGGAGCAACGACTTTGGATAGGTTCAATTATTCCGCTCTGATAATTACATATCAAGATGAACCTGCAGGTCCTAGAGGACGTCTCCATGATCCTGCGGAGAGCGGTTTGGGCATCTCTTGTCATCTCGTCGCACTCATCCAGGATAACCAAGCCATACTGTACTCCAGACGGAGCAGTCTGAATAACTTGGGAAAATCCCTTAATTCTCTCTCTAACAACGCCTATGCCTCGCTCATCCGACGCATTAAGTTCAAGAACTAACCTTCTGAAATTGTCACCCATTAGTTGACGAGCGATACAAAGTGCCATGCTGCTCTTGCCGGTTCCAGGAGGACCTGAGAATAAGAGATGCGGCATTGTCTCAGGAGTTTTCAAAAGCGCCTTAATCCCTTCTACGGTTTCCTTCTGATCAACCACGTCATCTATTGATCTTGGCCGATATTTTTCGATCCACATGAGATTTTGACTCAACATGATGTATCTCCAGTCTCCTGCCGATGGATTTCCAGTGCAAGCAGTCTCATCTGGTCCTTGAAAAGCGTTCGCATGTGGGATTTCTGGTTCAAGCTGAACACGAAAAAGCATAGGGATAGTTTCACTCGTCCCTCTCGTCGTCTGACACTCTCCATTGGAAATTTCGACTAAACAAGATGAAGGATTGAACAAATTGCTTATGTTCTACATCTTGGTCGATGGTGAAATGGTGTGGTGTTCTTGGCGGAGGCAGCAGTAATGTCAGTAGGGGACATTGACTTCGACTTTGAGAATTCTTCGATGAGAGTAGTTGTGACGAGGGAGATTCCTGAGATGCCACGGATGCCCAAGCTTACGTCTGCACGTGTAGGGCTTGAAGTTGAGGTCCCATATTGGGTTGCGCACGAGTTAGCTCAGGGCGGTTACGTGAAGTTTAGGGAGGAGGATATCATAACGTACAATTCGCTCTCTAAGATCCATTGGAAGGAGACGATCCAGGCATCGAGGCAGATACCCTCACTGCCGGGCAACTTTTACTGTATTTTGCGTAGGCACCTTACTGAACTTCGGAAGCAAAGTAAGCAAGATCAGGTTAAGCTGCGAGAGTTAGAGAGGACGGAAACTCTAGTTCGAGATATCGTGAACGTGCGCATTAGAAAAATTGTCTCATTATCAGCGTCACCCACGCCTTCAGGGGAGCTGATTCAAGGGCTCACCTATGAGGAAAGGGGGCTCTATGCAATCTTGAACCAAACGATTGAGGGTTGGAAAAATGATTTGCTAGAACGTGATGGGAAGCAATGACGACGCTACAGAACCCGGAAGAACTGTTTCAAGACTTTCTAAGGTCATACCTCGCCGACGGTGAGTTGAAGTATAGGAAGAAACTAGGCCACGTGGCATTATCTGGATCAAGATCGTTAGTAGTCGATTTCGAAGATTTAATCGCCCACGATGCTGAACTCGCGCGGTCAATACTCGATAAGCCCGATGAATATTTTGAGTATCTGGATAGAAGCGCCTGGGCGCAGTTAAAGATTGAGGACCCTGAGTATGCGGAATCAATAAAACGGCTAAAAGTCCGTTTTAGAAAATTACCTGAAAGGAATCTGCTGAGGAAAATTGGATCAGAAAATATTGGCAGACTTCTCTCAGTCGATGGAATCATAGTGCGATCAACATCGGTGAAACCACTTCTCATTAAAGCCACATTCCAATGTCGCAAATGTAACGCTGTGTCCTACGTGGATCAGGCAGGTTCTCTCATGCGTGGGCCAGGACTCTGCGCCCATTGCCGGTCAAAAATTTTCGAATTCCTGGAGAAACAGTCAATATTCATGAACTCCCAAGAAATCAGAATACAAGAACGACCGGAAGACCTGCCTCCAGGCCAATTACCAAGATCTATGGACGTTAGATTGCTGGAGGATTTAGTGGACACAGCAAGACCCGGAGACCGAGTTTCAATAATCGGAGTCGCCCGAGCATTACAGGAGTTTGTAGGACGCAAAGCACGACTTAGAACCTTCGACCTCCTCCTGGATGCTAATTATGTTGAGGTCGTAGGGAAAGAGGTTGAAGTTGTTGAATTGACTCCTGACGATGAAAGGCTCATTAAAGAATTGGCAAAGGATCCATTCATACATAGGAAACTCATCGCTTCATTGGCACCATCAATTTACGGATACGGTGACCTCAAAGAAGCAGTCCTATACCTACTGTTCGGCGGAGTATCAAAACGATTACCCGATGGAGTCACCATCAGAAGTGAAATCAACGTACTACTCGTGGGAGATCCTGGGACGGCAAAGAGCCAACTATTACAATACGTGTCCAGAACGGCCCCACGCGGCTTATACACCAGTGGTCGCGGTACGACAGCCGCCGGTTTGACGGCAGCAGTCGTTCGTGAAAAATCTGGCGGAATGGTGCTTGAGGCTGGAGCCCTAGTGCTGGCGGACAAGGGAGTAGCTTGCATCGACGAAATCGATAAGATGCGGCCAGAGGATAGAGTTGCAATTCACGAAGCACTGGAACAGCATACTGTTAGTGTGGCAAAGGGAGGAATCGTTGCAACACTCAACGCGAGAGCTGCAGTGCTCGCAGCCGCTAACCCGAGCCTAGGACGATATGACTCATACAGGAATATTACTGATAACATTAACCTTCCAGTGACGCTTCTATCCCGTTTCGATCTTTTGTTCATAATGAAAGACATACCGGAGGCTGATGCTGATAGCAAAATGTCCGAACACATCTTAACACTGCATCGACTCAAAATGACTCCAGAAGAACCTCCCCTCAGCCCCGAACTCCTCCGAAAATACGTAGCATACGCCAAGAGATTGGAACCACAACTGACGGAAGAGGTAGTGGTGGAACTCCGTCAATTCTACCTTAAGATGCGATCAACTTCCGGATCAACCGAATCACCCGTTGCTATCACTCCAAGACAGTTGGAGGCATTGGTAAGACTCGCAGAAGCAAGAGCACGAAGCTTCCTACGCGACAGGGTGGAAGTTGAAGATGCTAGAGCCATTATTCGATTAATGATGCTCTCGTTAGAAGATGTGGGCATTGACACGGCAACGAATAAGATCGACATTGATGTTATAATGACTGGAAAACCGAAAAGCCTCCGCGATAAGATGCAAGTAGTCCTCAGCACCTTCGCTGAACTTGAGAAACAACTAGGCACCGTTCAAGACTCCATCCTCTATCAAGCACTCTCACGCAAAGTCGACATTACAGATGAGGAGGCTAGAAAGCTTGTTGATCAACTAGTTAGAGAGGGAATCTTATACTCTCCAAAAGAAGGCTACCTGAAAAGAACCGCCGCATAGATGGTTCACTTAGTTGTACGTCAGCGAACTATCCATTCCAGACTCCATAAAAGCAATACTGGCTAAAGCAGGCTACGAATCGCTATACCCACCACAAGAAGATGCCATACGCGCAGGAGTCCTAGAGGGGAAGAATCTTGTCCTAGCAAGTCCGACAGCTTCAGGAAAGACACTCATAGCTGAACTCGCCATCCTGAAAACAATTCTAGAGAAAGGCGGAAAAGCACTATACCTAACACCTCTCAGAGCCTTGGCGAGCGAAAAATTTGAAGACTTTTCAAAATATGCAACAGTTGAGAAAGGGCCCGGAAATAAAATCCGAGTAGGATTAACGAGTGGCGATTACGACAGTTCCGATAATTACCTCACTAACTATGACATCATCATTTCAACGAATGAGAAAGCCGACTCACTGCTACGGCATAGATCACCATGGATCATGGACGTCGGAGTTGTTGTTGCAGACGAAATTCACTTACTCACTGAAGCAGATAGAGGGCCCACGCTTGAAGTCGTCTTGACTCGACTGCTAAAGACCAATCCGAAGATTCAAGTAATTGCATTAAGTGCAACAATCAAGAATGCAAGTGAACTCGCAGAATGGTTAAACGCAGTACCAGTCACGACTGAGTGGCGCCCCGTACCATTGCGTGAAGGCGTATACTACGACGGTCAGATTCAATTCAAAGACGGATCATCAAGACTCATCCAACATGCTGAGCAAAACCCAATATTCGACATTGCACTTGATGTTGTCAAGAATGACGGACAAGCACTGCTCTTCGCTGAAACAAGACGCCTCGCAGTCGACATGGGCAAAAAGGCATCGACAGCCCTACGACGATATCTGCCACGCACTGACCGTAAAGGGCTTGAAATTATCGCCCAACGCATATTATCATCAGGAGAACGAACACGCCTCGGCGAGGTCTTAGCTGAACAAATATTAAACGGGGCAGCATTTCATCACGCCGGATTACCGGGAGCGCATCGCAGAATTGTTGAAGACGCCTTCAAAAGCGGCCGACTCAAAATCTTATCCGCAACCCCAACACTCGCGGCCGGAGTAAACCTACCAGCAAGAACCGTGATCATAACTAGTTACGAAAGGTACGAACCAGGTTATGGTCGTTATCCAATCTCCGTATTAGAGTATAAGCAATTCTGCGGCCGAGCAGGACGACCACGCTACGACAAGTACGGCGAAGCCATTCTTCTTGCCAGAACCGAAGAT
Source organism: uncultured Candidatus Bathyarchaeia archaeon (assembly GCA_964459245.1). GTDB lineage: Archaea > Thermoproteota > Bathyarchaeia > 40CM-2-53-6 > 40CM-2-53-6 > FEN-987. The sequence continues at coordinate 8,536 of CAYWMG010000145.1, read as the reverse complement.
GAACAAGATTACCTCATCAAGAATTATGCCCTCGCCGAGCCGGAGAGAATCTGGTCAAAGCTTGGAGCTGAGAAAGTGCTGCGCCCGCACGTTCTAGCCACCATAGCTACCAGATTTGCCAACAGCGAGGACGGACTGATTAAATTCTTCTCAAAAACCTTCTACGCATTCCAGTACGACCCCAAGATGATTAAATCAAAACTCGGCGCCATCCTAAAGTTCCTAAACAGAGAACAAATGGTTGAATTGGACAGAGGCGACCTCACAGCAACTAGATTTGGACGCCGAGTCTCAGAACTATACATCGACCCCGTCTCTGCCGTAATCTTGAGGGACGGACTTTACACGCGAGCCCAACATGTGACCGACGTAAGCTTACTTCATCTAATATCACGAACCCCAGACATCGCACCCAAACTGTACCCTCGCAAGGGGGAGGATGAGATGCTGGAGCTTTTCGCTCGAGAACATCAAGATGAATTCATGTGCGAAACTCCAGATTTTTACGCAGAGACCAATGGAATCACGTACGAAGAATTCCTATCAGAAGTAAAATGCGCCAGAGTCCTCTATGAATGGATCAATGAAACATCAGAAGACGGAATATTGGAGGCGCATAAAGTGGAGCCCGGAGACATTCTCAGGATGGTTAACACTGCGGAATGGTTGCTCCACGCAACGTACGAGCTTGCCAACCTCTTCGGACATAAAGATCTAAGCAAGTTCACGAGAGAACTTCAAATTCGCGTCACAAAAGGCGTAAAATCAGAATTAATAGAGCTCGTCCAACTCGAAGGAGTAGGACGCGTGCGCGCCCGCGCACTCTTCAACGCCAGATACAGAACAATTGAAGAATTGAAACACGCCTCAGTGACCGACTTGATGGATGTACCTCTCATCGGGCCAGCCTTAGCTAAGAAGATCAAAGAACAGGTTGGGGGATTGATTAAGGCTGAAGAATGGGAACAACTCAAATCGCGAACAGTTGAAAGCACTGCGCAGAGTTTATTGACGGATTACGACGAAACATAATATGGTTACAGACCACGACTCTGCCGTTCTGCCACCGTCTTCTGAACGGCTCCGTCCAAGAGAATCGCAGACATACCCAAATAAGATTTGGGATCCAAAGCCGACTCAATCTCGGACCCAGTAAGATACTTCGACACTCTAACGTCATTAACCAAAACGTTACGGAAGCTCATTCCAGGTTGCTGACTTTGGAAGACTAACTCTTGAAGAAGCCTGTGTGCTTCTTGCCTTGGCATACCCTTCTTAACGAGCGTAACCAACAACGATTCTGACATCATCGGATCCTTATACTTCATTAAATTATCAAGCATCCTACTCTCGTTAACTCGAAGCCCAGTAAGTATCCTAGTAATAGAGTCCAACATGTGATCAACCAGAATGAAAGCTTCAGGAATCACAAACCGTTCCGAAGCAGACTGGCTGAGGTCCCGTTCATGCCAAGTAATCACCGACTCCAGCGATGGCGGAACTAAGCTACGTTCAATCTTCGCTAAACTGGATACATTTTCACTTCTCCAAGGATTACGTTTCTGAGGCATAGCTGAACTCCCAACCTGCTTGCCAGTTTTAAACGGCTCAGACAACTCGTCAATTTCAGGCCGTTGCAAATTTCTAATCTCCGTCGCGAATTTATCCAACGAACTTGCTATAATCGCGAAGAGACAAATCAATTCTGCATGCCTATCACGTTGAACGATCTGATTAGTTACTTCTGGTGAGGAGAGGCCTAACCGCTGCATAACCAAACTCTGTATTCTGACCGCATTCTTGCCGAATCCGGCCATTGTTCCAATCGCTCCACTCATCTTTCCCACAAGAATTCGTTTTCGACATTCACGAAGGCGTTCGATATGCCTTGCAACTTCACGTAACCAGACAGCGAATTTTAATCCCAGAGTCATGGGCAGCGCGTGTTGTCCATGCGTACGTCCAATCATCAGACTATCACGATAACGCTGGGTAAGATCCAACAATACCTGTTCAAGCTTGTCCAATTTTCGCGCGATAATATCCAACCCATCTTTCATTTGCAAAGCTAGTGAAGTGTCAAGAATATCGGCTGAGGTAGCACCGAGATGAACGAAAGCTCCACCCTTACCTGAAACTTCAGAAAGAGCCTCAACCAACGCCATAACCTCATGATCAGTAGTCTTCTCAATCTCATGAATTCGCTCAAGTTTCACATACTCCATTGATGAATGACGGATAACCTGCTCAGCCGCATCTCGCGGAATATCTCCCACTTCAGCTCTCGCCCACGTCAACGCCGCCTCGACATCCAACATTCTCTGAAATCTGGTGGTTTCGTCGAAGATGCTGCGAATCTCTCGGCTCCCGTATCGTCCAGTATCGATTGGAAGTATCGGCAACTCTGTCCCGGTCCAAGTAAGGGTAGTAGTTGATATAAATCCCTCACAAGCTGGGAAGCTCAGAGCAATTTGACTGCCCTAGCTGCTGTATACACAAACGAAACACAGGACGGAGAAGAATTAGTTCGAATCATGCTCTCCGCAATGCAACATCGCGGTCGAGAGACTAGCATCATTCGGAATGAAGAAAACCCAAATATCACTCTCGGATCAGCCGGCACTCTAAACCAAAAAGGAATCCTCGAATCCAATCATGGCACAATCGCCCTTGACGGAACGTTCTTCAAACATGCTAAGAAGGGATCAGCATATTCGGCCCTCCAACAATCGATCAAAGGCTTCACCTCAATCACAGCGATACCTGGAGCATTCTCATTGCTCTACGTACACAAAAACAAGTTGCAAGCAGTAAGAGACCCCAACGGACTCAAACCACTTTACTATTCACATAACGACAGCTTGACAATGGTTGCTTCTGAGAGGAAAGCCCTATGGCGAATAGGCGAGAGCCAGGTTGAACGGATCTTGCCTGGACACCTCTATACCGTAAATAAACAACAACTAGCAAGGAAGAGCCTATTCAAACTTCAGCGCCCAGTAGAAAGACAGATGACAATGGAGCACGCCTCCACCACCCTAAAACGGCTCTTGATCAAATCAACCCAACTCATTACGAATGACGTGAAACGAGTTGCAGTAGCATTTTCCGGAGGACTAGACAGTGCGATCACAGCCCTTCTTGCAAAACTAAGGAACCTAGATGTCGAATTGATCAGCACTGGACTTGCTGGTTCACAAGAGTTACGAACCGTGGAAAAATTTGCGCAGGAATTAAATCTTCCAATAAGCGTTGAGACCTATGAACCAGACATACTGGAACAGTACATACGCAGAATTCTCTGGCTGATTGAAGAACCTGACCTCATGAAGGTTAGCATAGCAATCCCATTACACTGGGCAGCAAGCCTCGCATCGCGAAGAGGCCATTCAGTGTTACTCTGCGGCCAAGGAAGCGACGAACTCTATGGAGGCTACTCCCGATACGCAAGAATTCTAGATAACGAAGGACCAAGAGCCCTAACCGCTGAGCTCTACCGCAGCCTAGTTCAATCCCCACAGGTAAACTATGAACGTGACGAACAAGCTACAGACCCCACAGGAATCGAACTCAGAACCCCCTTCGCTAACATTGACGTAATCCGCTTCTCCCTCCAGATACCACTCAAGTTCAAGGTTAAGAAGGGAAACGACGCCATGCGTAAATGGGTACTGAGAGAAACCGCACGCAAATCCGGCCTACCAGAAAGCCTTGCTTCAAGACGAAAGAAAGCAATACAACACGGCACTGGCGTGGAAAATGCGATCAGAAAATTAGCAAGAGCACAACAACTCACACCCGACTCCTACCTTTGGAAGGTCTACCAAACGCTTCGAGATCAGGAAACAATGCCGTAATCACAAATGAATAATAACTTACTCAACTATCACACCAACGGGCGTCTCATATGGCATCGCGTGAACGCTGCCCCCGATGCGGATACGTTCTAAGATACGATACGCTCAGTTGCGTCTGCGACTTCTGCGGACTTCAAGGGAAGAGATCGCGCACAAGTATGATCTCCTCTCTCGAAAGAGAACTCAAGGGAAGGGTTGAGAACTTCCTTCAAACTCATACCTATACCTATCCTCCCCAAAGCGGAAAGACACAATCCCAATCATGCAGGTTCTGTGGCTTCAACTTCCCCACCGGAAGTCAACCGTGCCCTAAATGTGGAAACCTCCAAAGTATCCTCACCCCATTCGAAGAGCATGTGTTTGAATACATCTCCAATCACAACGGCACAATTTCACTATCCCAAGCAGCACAAGATCTATCGGTCTCGCCAGAAATCCTGCGTCAAGCCATCGAACGGCTTAAGGCAACGGGAACCATAAAGCAAACCTAACCTTGGAACCTCCAAAACTAAAGATTGCATTAGACCTTGACGGCGTACTGGCTAACACGATGCAAACATTCTGTGAACTTATAAATTCTCGACGCTCCACACACTTTACTCCCGAACAATTTGACAGATGGAACGCTTGGGAGATCACGAAGACGAATAAAGATGAGTTTCTAAGAACATTAGACGAAGCCTGGTTCAACTGGAGACGCATTCCGCCTGTTGAAGGAAACCTAGCCGAAAAAATATCAATCCTACAGCGCATGGGACAGATTGACCTCGTGACTGCTCGAAGTGAAGTTACCGTTCCCTTTGCAAAAGAATGGTTGCGTCACCAGAAAATTCCTTACAACAGATTTGTAAGAACTGAAAGTACGACAGCCAAGTCCTATCTTGACTATAACCTCTTTATCGACGACTCAGCTAACTTGATGCCACTCATCGCCTCGCGAATGTTTGGATACGGAATACTCTATGAACAGCCATGGAACAGAACCGCGTTAAAGATGCCTAGAATTTTCCGGATCCGAAAATTAGAAGAGGCTCTCCCACTGCTCTTGACCATTAGAGATAAACTCAAGTCATAGCCCGAAGTAGAAAAGTGAGAGTTACACCGCCATTTGCGAAACGATTACATATAGAGAGCGAGCGGCATTTGGGAACATGTTCAGATCTTCAAACAAGGCGACCGAAGGCATGCTTCTGACGCCTACGCGTGTGACTCAGGTTCTGTGGCTTCTAGTATTGTTGATAGTAGCTTGTCCGTCCTTAGCGAGTGCGCAAGTCATAACCAACAAAGCCTCTATCTTGGACACCCAGTACACAATGCAAGGAAGCACATTGCTTCTTACCGTTAAAGTGGGATATTCATATACACATGAGCAATACTTGAAGCTCACCGCCGAATCATACTCTCCTCCCAAATCATATGTTGAGACATTCGTTGTCGGACCGGGCACGGACGTGAAGAGCGTTGACTTTCAGATAGCTCCCCCTTCGGGCGTAACGACTTGGGAAGTTGCTATATCACTATACTTGAGCAATCAGAGAGGCGACACTTTAGACCTTCTACACCTCAAGAATATTGACATCAATCTCGGCGCCCAATCCGATTCAGGCAGCGGAGGACTACTCTTGCTCATTGGCTTGGTGGTAATTATTGCAGCACTATACTACGGCGGCAGGAAGAAGAAGATCCCCCAAGAACCGAAGAAACACCACCGATGATAATTCCACTTTATAAAATCAGAGGGGCTATTTCCATTTTATAGTACACCCAACAGGCTCAGTCTCCTCTAAAGTAATCTTTTTGCCCTCGAGAAGAGCGTCCAAAGCGTTTCGAATGTAGTGAATCTTTACTGCGTTAGGGTCGTCGTAGTTGTCATCTACGGTTCCGTGATAGCGCAAGATCTTCTGAACGTCGAATAGGAAGACTTCTGGGGTACGTTGTGCCCCGTAAGATCTTGCAACCTTCTGCTCCTTGTCATGAAGGTATGGAAAGTTGAACTTTTACAAGCGCGCCCTTTCCTTCATGTTAGGAAAGGCATCGTCCGGAGATTTCGATGCATCATTGGCATTTATAGCGATTAGTTGGACATCTCTATTCGCGTAGTCTGCCTGAATCTTCACCAAGCGATCCTCCCAAGCCCGCACGTAAGGACAATGATTACAGCTGAAGATTACTACGAGATATTTGTTCGCGTAATCGCTTAAGGAGTGGGCCTTGTCATCTACTCCGATAAGATTGAAGTCGATCGCTTTATCACCCAATTTAAGATTAGTCATTCTACCACGCTCGGTCTTACTGCGAATGGGCGGAGTCTTTAAGGATTCTCTATTGCAGCACGGACCGCTCGTCGAATCATATCTTCGGATGGCAGCGGTGAGATGCGTCCATCATCTAACCTATAGACGCGGCAGGCTCCGGCGCTGTAACTTGAGCCTAATTGTGGATCGATATCCCTACTGTCTATTAGGATCGTTGGAGATCCTATAAAATGAAGATGCTCGGCTTGTTCGTCTGTTTGAACCTTTACCACTTCAAGTTTGACTCGAACTCCTTCTTCCTGAAGCACTTTCTGAAGGCGTTCGAGTGCCTGTTCATGGGAGGGGCAATCTTCACAATATCGAAAAGAGACTTGCAGCTCATCAACTTTCTTATTCTTAATTGACAGATCAACTTCCTCCCCGTACTGTTAAATCAGGTGCTATCGTAACGATTTTGAACCTGACCGCTTTCTAGACGATCCAACTCTTGAATGACTGGCAGAAAATTTGAGATTTCCTGAAAGTGCATGCCGTCGGAGCTGCAAAGTCTGGCCGCAGTAGACCCAGCTACGGCAAATCGAACATTCGCTTGCTTGAGCGCATAATAGTCAGCATAGCCGTCTCCAACGTACAAAACTGTAGAACCCGAGCGACGATATTGACGCACCATGTCATCCTTAAAACTGAAAGAAGTTGGATCGGACATCGGTGGAAATTGAAGGCTAAGGCCTACCGTATCCAGATTACACTTGGGGGCACATACTTCGACCTCTAGCTTATTCTTGTTTAGAACGTGTCGGATGTAAAAGTCCAGTCCACCGCTCACAATAACGAGTTTGACTTTTTTCGTGAAGCAGTAATTCACAAGCTCAATAAAGTGTGGTCGCAATGACGCGACCTCGTCGATTTCTTTCACTATCTTATCAATTGGAGCATTAATCATTCTAAATTGTCTTCGCAGGCACTCCTCGAAGGTTAATTCACCCTTGACCATTTTTCTCTCAATGGCTTCCCAATCGCCAGAAGCAAACTGTCTAAGAGAGAAATCTCCCGTGTCAATATTGACTATAGTTCCATCGAAATCGGTGAGCACAACAATCGTTGATTGAATAGTAGAACGTTTCGCATTCATGATTCCTGAACCCCACGTGGAACATTATATGGGATTTTGCATCAACACCGCAAGGAGGAGTATTATCGCCATCAAGAATAGGTTCGCAACCGATATGAGTCTACTCGTTCTTCTTATTCGTCGTAGCTCAACAATGTTTCGATCCTTTGCGGCGCCGGTTATCTTTCTGCCGAAATACACATTGTGAACGTAGACTAACACGATCAAAACTATGACGAGAACGATTTTGGTTAGGAATATTGTGCCTGGATATGACAGCAGGCTTCCTGCAGAAGACATGTACCAGGTTGCATTGAAAAGGCCGGTAAGGATTAGAACTGCTAACGTCAAACGGATTGCCTTACCGAAGCGTTTCGCGATTTTGCCAATTATCTGTGTTCTTTCGGATTCGTCAGAGGTGAGGAGATGCGAGACTGGAATGATGACGAACCAGAAGAAGAACGACCCCCCGACAAAGAAGGTTGCACTAAAAAGATGCAACCACAGCATCATGACGTCAATCAATTGCACATAGTTAGCCAGGATCCTCGCGACCTCCAAAGTGTTACCGATGTTGGTAATAATTAAGCGAGTCGAGCTGCATGTTCTGAGCTCGAGCAAGCATCATTTGGTGGTCAACTTATCATATAGACGTTCAAAGGCGGTGTAGTGTTCCTCCTCACCATGCTGATTTCGCATGCCCAGAACGAAAACTTTCATCCTCTGCCACGCCAGTTCCGTTTGAAACATGTCTTCAATAATGTTAAGATTCACAATACCCCTTTCCTCTAGGACTCCTAAACTCTCGAAGAGAGAGGCTATTTGGAAGAACGATACCTGTTCCGTCTTGGGTAATTTCAGGAAGTATTCAAAAGTCTCTAGGTTTGAATTTACAACGGTCAGCCAGGCTGCTTGAACCTCGGCGGTATTCGCAAATTCGTAAAGTCGCATCATCATGTCCATGGTTGCGTGAGCATTACTTTGCCTCAATTGTTCTGTGGTTAATCTGGCCTGTACTGCTGCTGCTTTGGCCTGTTCCGTTGCTGCTTCGATAAGTTGGTTGTTCTGACGAAGTTGCACAATAACAAAGAGCGAACCGAAGATTATTGCGAGCGAACTTAGTATTGAAAGGTCAGAAGTTATGTCGCCGAGATTCATACTACTCACCCAGCTTCTAATTGTGAAAGTCTTATTTGTGATTGTTCAAAGGCGAGCATGTTAAAGTTTGATTCTGATTGCACGGTCTGACTCGTCTATCTTCGGCTCCGTTCCAGTCGCCTTGAACGCTGCAGAAGAATAGTCTAATAAGAACA
>CAYWMG010000144.1:0-7990 GCA_964459245.1 uncultured Candidatus Bathyarchaeia archaeon | reverse complement strand
GTGCTAACCGCAATAATTCCATGACCACACATTGTGCTCCAGCCTTCATTGTTCAAGAAGAGAACTCCTACGTCACCATCTTTGGTTACAGGTTCAGTTATGATGGCTCCGTACATGTCTGCGTGTCCGCGTGGTTCGTACATTAGTGTCCGGCGCAATTCATCATAATGGTCGATGGCGTAGCGCCGTTTTTCTATAATCGTGGAACCAGGAATCGAATCGACTCCGCCAGTAATAAGCCGCAGCGGTTCCCCTTCCGTGTGCGATTCGATCGTGGTAAAACGGCGCCAATCAGAAGGTGGTTGCCAGTTCATATCCAGTCAGAATATTGAACGTGGAAGTTGCGACTTTAAGACTTATCCTGATTCTCCTTCTTCAATCTTCTAAGAACTTGAGATCATTCAGCGATGGATGACTTGTTTCTGTCGCAGATTTACGGTTAGGTTATGGATAGATCTCAGTAACCAGTTCTCTCATTCGCTCTTCTACCCGACTGGGTTCCACTCGACCTTCCTCAGTAACGTAATATGAAACATATTCGGCTGGGGTGACGTCGAAAGTGTCCTTTGAGATTTCTGGGTGGTCACCGAGAAAATCTGCTACGCTGAATTTCGTACTTTCGCCAACGCTCCAGACTGAGATTCCATATCTCTTCGCCGCGATCGCAATGTTCCTAGTACCAATTTTGTGAATTAAAGAACCGTTCTGGAGTACGCTGTCTGCTCCAACCAGCACCAGGTTGAGATGTGGGATGATTGAGTTAACGGCTGAATCGGCTATAAGCTTCACCGGGACGCCGAGAGCGACCAAATCTTCAGCAAGACGTTCGCCTTCCATTCCTGGGTAGGATTCAGTAGCGTACACTTGGAAGGTTTTCCCACTCTTGAGCCCTAACTCGAGTGCTCTGTAGATGACGCTGCTGTAACTGTGCGTAAGCACTATCCCATCCTCTGGTAGGATGTGCGCCGTGTTTCGTGACGCGTCTTCAGCGACATCTTCAGCCCGCTCCAGAATTTTCTGACTATGTTCTGCGACGAGCCTCTTGAACTCCGTCACGGGGACCGTGTGCCTCTTTGAGTCGATGACGTGCAGTAACTGACCTGTCAGGTTCCATACGTTAGCCATCGCGGGTTGAGCCTTGCGTAATCTTGAAGAGACGAGCAGGAGATGTGGGAAGAGCTGGTCTGCATCGCTAGCGTCCGAGACCTTGGCAGCAGCTTGAAGTAATTCGACTGCTCTGTGGCCTAGGAAGCTGGCTCCATGAATCCGGTCCCTGGCAAGTTCCTCCACGCTATGGAATACTTCACCGAATGACTCGACTGCTCGGGAGTCATAACGGACGCGGTCATAGGCCTCCCTCAGTCTGGGGACAGTCTGGTATGAGTCTAGGTTCTTTGGGTTGATCCACTTGTATTCGGTATTCTCCCAATCAAGCTCTACTCTGTTGGATCTTGCTTCGAAGAGGAATGGGTGAATGATCCAGACAGTGTCAGTCTCCTGGTCGAAGGCTCGAAGGATCTGGCCCGCCCTGACTAGTTTGACCTCTTCCCTGGTTAGGCCTAGCTCTTCCTGTATCTCCGTCACTGCACGTTGAAGCGGCTCCTCTTCCCCTTCCAAGTGGCCGCTAACAGCCGACCACTTACCTCTATGTGTTCCAACTTTCTGGCTGCGACGTAATATTAGAATTCCTTGTTCAGTTGTGAGAAAGGAGGTTACGACCTGCTTGTAATTCAAGACACTGAATCTACCGAACCAACGAACAGTTTGCGATTTCCGAACCTGAACCTCGACGTAAAGTTGGAACATTAGTAGGCCCAGGAAGCATACCCAGCCTCTCAGGTTGCTCCCTCACCACTCCCACGCTCAAGCTAGCCGACCTCCATCGCGTTTCAACTTCCAATCGTTAGGTTCAGAATTTAGACTTTCTCGAATCAGGTTGGCAGTGGTTTGTCAGCATCTCGAGTCAGGCGTATTTTCTAGGTTTTGACCTCATTTTACTTGTAGAACAGTGCTTTGAACAACGGCCATCAACTAATAATATCCCATGAAGCGAGATGATGACGGACGAGATTTTGGAAACTCTCAAGAAATTAATCTTGGCACCCGGCCCCACCGGTTTCGAGCATCAAGTACGAGAGGTCTTCATCAAAGAGATCAAGGACCACGTCGATCAAGTTCAGGTCGATACCTTAGGAAATGTCATAGCAATAAAGACGGGCAGGAAGAAGAATGGCCCAAAAATAATGGTTGCCGCCCATCTGGATGAGATTGGATTAATAGTGAAGTACGTGGATGAGGCGGGGTGGGTATATTTTGAACTGCTCGGTTTTGTTGATGAAAGAGCTTTGGCAGGACAATTGGTCAGCATACATACGGATCATGGAACAGTTTCGGGAGTTGTAGGCATCAAAGGAAAACTATTCGCCAAACCGGAAGAACTGGCCAAGAGCATTCCTGCATCTGAAATGTGGATAGACGTCGGAGTAGCCAGTAGGAAAGAAGCTTTAGAGATTGGAATAAAGATTGGAGACCCAATAACCTTCCAGAAACGTTTCGAGATACTTCGCGACGGGAACGTGGTCTGTGCTCCGTCGCTTGACAATCGAGTAGGTTGCTCCGTACTTATAGAGGCTGTAAGAGAATTCGAGAATGAGCCGCATGACGCGACTATCTATGCAGTAGGGACGGTTCAGGAAGAGGTGGGATGCAGAGGAGCTAAGACGGCGGCGTCTGCCTTGAATCCTGACGTGGCATTTGTCGTAGACACCACCACCGGCGAGGACCCGGCAACACCTAGGAAGGAGGTTGCAACAAAGATCGGCGGAGGTCCAGCAATCAGGCTTATGGATCAAAGTCTCATGCTTGGACACATCACCCTGCCAAGAATGAAGCAGTTCCTAATCTCAACCGCAGAGGCTGAACGGGTTCCTTACCAGCTGGAGGTTATACCGAAAGTTGCTACAGACGCTGCAACACTTCATTTGTCCGGAAGAGGAATCCTGACAGGTTCGATTCTGATTCCGAGAAGATACTTCCACACGCCGTTGGAGATAGCAATGGTTTCCGATATTCATAACGCTAGACGTCTCTTGACAGCGGGAATAAAGAACATAAGCAGTTTGATTTCTCTTCCGCACGCAGACTGAAATAACCGGTTGAAAAATTTACTTGTTTAGGCGATGGACAGAAAAGCCGAAAGTTTCCTTATGGCATCAAAGAAACGGGCAGGATGAGCCGCAACGCGCGTGTCGTACTGATCACGGGAGACATGAAAGGAATTGGCTTGGCCGTAGCGCAAGCCTACGCTCGAATGGGGGATATTGTAGCAGTGTCTGACAAATCTGACCTCAACAAGCAATCATTTGGGTGGCGGAGGTGCAAGATTTCCCCATGTTGCGTTCGCTCCATTGTAAAGCCACATCAGAGCAAATAGGAAGGCAGCGATTGCGAAAAGCCATCTAAGCCACTTATTATCCGTATTCATAGCTGGCACTGAGAGGAAAGCAGCAACTCCGGTAGCTAGATAAAATATGGCGGTCAACGGAGGGTGCCCCGTCAATCCATACTTGAGAATCGACGTAGCGTCAACTATCAAGTATGCACCCATCACCGCAGCGAAGTAGGAGACCACTTTCAGACCATGATTCAGAAACAGTGCGACCGAGGCTGATAAGAGCACAAGACCGGCTAGGGAGGCTGAGCCGCCGAACAATACATTGTATACTCCGCCTAAGTAGGTGAATGGCCAGTGAATACTAATTGATACGCCTGCAATGAAGAGGTAGAATCCTGTCGCTCCAAGAGAGATCGCCAACCCGATTCGTATGTCTTCCCCGTCTTTATCAACCAAACCTGTTGAAGCCTTGTAGGGTAGACGCAGCCCACCAACACCCAACAAGACTCCCGTTGCAACAATACTCCACATCATACTATCAAGGAGGTCAAAGGGAGCAGGAGCCAAATCGATAACCAAACATCAACTACTCCTGTGCCTTCGTATTCAAGCTTACGCCCACTCCCTGCGGGTACCCTGCGTTGAGAGCAAAACGTATTCTTGTCCCATATCCGCTAGAATGAAAACAGTATCTAGCGCTGTCGACAATCATGAAACAAGACAATTCACACGACACTGGAACGGGCAATGGTTACCTGTTTTAAATTCATAGAATTTTTGTAGATTATGAGCAATACAATTCAGGGAACGCTAATATCCGCCACGCAGCAGCACTAGCATGGGAGAGACTGCTACCTCATCCTCTCCGGGACGGAGGGCATTAGTAGCCTTGCTGGCAGCGCTCTCCCAGCCTCATTCTCGCAATAGTCTACAGTACGTAGATTATTGACCGTAATTGCATAGAGCCAATCTACTGAACCCGTATATTATCTATGTTCAGGATTAATTCTTGAATCGCCGTCGCTTCATCAAGTATGCTGGGTCCACAGCGGTTCTAGTTGGAGCTGCAGCCGCTATTGGAACATATGCGCTCATCGGTCCCGACAAGGTTCTCCCCAAGATAAATGTCACGCGGATCGGGCAAACGACGGCGGTCTCTAGTGTTCTCACTGTATCAGAGGAGGGCGTAGCCCTCTTGTTGGAAGAAAGCGTAGCTAAGGCGAAACCGTCCTCGGACATATTCGTTGTTAATGGAATAAGTGCTGAGAATTTTGGTTTTGGCGCTTTGATGAGTCTTATGGAAAGGTTTGGGTCGCCGTTTTATGATCTATCGATGAAAAATACTGGTCAGAGTTCAGAAGGGTTGATTCATAGAGACGACGTGATCATCATAAAAGTGAACTCTCAATGGGATCAGAGAGGAGGAACAAACACTGACCTACTCAAGGAAATAATTAGGGCAATTCTCGCTCACCCGGACGGTTTCAATGGAGAGATCATTGTAGCCGATAACGGACAGACTCAGTTTGGCGCTCAAGGTTCAGGCGGAAGCCTAGATTGGAAAGAGAATAACGCTGAAGACCACTCCCTATCCGTTCAAAGAGTGGTCGACTCCTATTCAAAATCTAAGGTCTCCACCTACCTCTGGGACAAAATCACATTGACGAGTGTGAAGGAATATTCTGAAGGAGACATGGATGATGGTTATATCGTCAGCCAAACCATAGATCCCACGACTAGGATAAAGGTCTCCTATCCAAAGTTCAAGACGAAGTTTGGCACATACGTTAGCTTCAAGATGGGAGTGTGGGATCAGGAGAAGAATTCGTATAATGATGAAAAACTGAAAGTTCTCAACGTACCCGTCTTGAAGACGCATAGCGTCTACGGAATTACGGCTTGTGTCAAGCATTACATGGGAGTAGGATCAGACAAGCTGGGTACAGGCTCTCATGCAAGCGTAGGCAGGGGAGGCATGGGTACGCAGATGGCTCAGACAAAGAGGCCGATTTTGAACATACTCGATGCGGCGTGGATTAACGCAAACCCGAGAGGCGGTCCACGAACAACTTATGCAGCGGCAACTAGAACGAACATTCTCATGGCTAGCAGAGATCCGGTAGCCGTAGACTACTGGGCGGTCAAACATGTAATCATGGAAGCCGCTCGAGCAGTCGGACATAACGACTTATCCTCAATTGATCCTGATGGTGAAAATTCAAGTTTTGGGAATTGGTTAAGACTATCGATGCAGGAGCTACAGAAGGCTGGCCACCAAGCCACCATGAATGAGAACCAGATGAACGTCTACGTCCACAATCTCAGAAAACTCTGACTTATCTTCCCGCTTCATTGCATACGCCAAGATACGTAACCCACATTTGCTTGTCCGCGTCGGCATAACCGACATGTCAAAATAAGTTGTAATTGTCGATTATTTTTTGTTGTCACTAATTCCGATTGAAAAGATGTGGTCTAAATCGTAATTGCTGAAGCAGGCGAATGCAATTTGTGTTTTCGTATTGGTTATGCCTTGAACTTTAGAGAAGTTTTCAGTGACAACCTTAGTTAGTTCTTCTGCCTCTTTGACACGTACTAATGCGATCAGGTCGTAGTCTCCCGCAACCGAATATACCTCCGTGACGCCAGCGATTTTCAATAGTTCATCTGGAATCTTTGCTATTCTCTCTCTTTGTGCATGCATCATAACAAAGGCTGTAATCATCTTGCAACCCTACTATTCCTAGGTCCAGAATTCTTCTTAAAGTACCTTTGGTGCGCGTCGAATCCGGAATTAGGAGTCTGTGCTTGAATAACTGTTTCTCTTTGTTAATGTCAGTTGTTTCTCGCTTGCTGGTCTCAAAATCGGTTTTGGCTTACTATCTTTTTCAACGATTTTCTCGGTGTGATCTTAGGCGTCTCTGGGTAGCCGAAGCTGATCAGTGATATAATTCTCCACCGGCGTGATACATGTAATATTCTTCTGACATCCGTTTCTTCAAAGTCACCTATCCAGCATGAACCTATACCCAATGAACATGCTGCTATGACCATGTTCTGCAAAGCTATCGTTGTATCGATCGTTGACCATCTGCGTGAGAAAGCATTTCCTTCATAGGCGCATCCCACTATCGTGAATGCGGAGTCTTTGATGAAGCTATTCCATTTTCCCTTAGACAATTCATCTTTAATCTCCGAGTCGGTGACAACGATGAAATGCCAAGGCTGTTTGTTGGCGGCGGAGGGAGCGTATCTGCCTGCCTCAAGTATTCGCTTCAGAACCCCTTTCGGAACCATCTTTGGCTTGTATTTGCGGACGCTTCGACGATCCATTATTACCTGAATAGGATGCATGCCTGCTCACGCTGAATAGAAGAGATGGAGTGTCTTATGCTTTTGCGGAGTACTCGGTGAATGTTTAACCCATTCTGCAGTTAAGATCCCCTAGTTTCTGTTGTCGTCGATACGATGATTCTAAATTTGTTCTGTTACATCAGGAGGCGAATGAGACCTATCGTCCATAATTCTTAAACGGAATCACGATCGCGTTTCAGTGATCGGTAATGTTCTGTTCTTAATGTGGATCACCGATTCCTGGGGGACAATTTGAATGCATTAAATGTGGACCGTCAAATCAGAATATCAGTCCGAACGATCATCGTCGAGCAATCTACGGCAGAGACAAATTCACAGATCACGTCAAGCCGAGAAGAGAATTTCGGCCCAGCTTCAGAAGAAGAATCCTAGATGGTGAATTAGTGATCGGTAATCTCCAGTCGCTAAATAGAGAACGGTAAGTAGTAGTGGTATATGTTTCTCGAAATTTTCCATTCCATGCCGCTTGAACATGAACATCCAAATGGTGCTCGCCGTTTCAACGGACAAGGGTTTGTGTAAATAATTAACGCAAAGCAGACCGGTTTGAAGAGTCCAAAGTCAACGGATATTGACATGATAATGCAGGGGCATTGGCAGAGGATCGTCAAACGAGTGCTAAACGATCCCTGGGTTCTAAGCAAGACTGTTTCAGCGTAACCTGTTCTGATGTTTGACGCATTCTGAGCCTACTTGGCTTGAGATGTGGAGGATTAGAGGACAATTCTATCCAGTTAACTCTGCTCCCATACTAGGTTTTTCTACGGTTTTGTGTAGTCTGTTAGAGCAAGTATCTCTGGCTCTTGGAGCCTTAAGTACTGTAGTGCCTCCACAATCGCCGATGCCAGCTCGATTGTTGTCACAACTGGTGTATTGTGCTCCACAGCTAATCTTCTAATTGCGTACTCATCTGCTAAGATCTCTTGGTCCACAGTACTGTCTCCATTCGTTGGTATGTTGATGACGAGACTAATCTTTCCGTTCAGTAAATAGTCTAGAATGTTAGGTTTCTTACTGGCTTCGCGAATTTTGTTTAGAGCTACAACCTTCCTTAGTCCCGCTTCGTGTAGCGTTTGTGCGGTGTGTTCCGTTGCGTAAATCTCGAAACCTAAAGAGGCTAGGGCAACTGAGAGGGGAACGATTCGGTTCTTGAGTTCTCGTCCTCCTACCGTAATGAGAACTCCGCCCCTTGATGGAAGCGAGATTTCGGTTGCTTCAAGC
>CAYWMG010000143.1:0-2128 GCA_964459245.1 uncultured Candidatus Bathyarchaeia archaeon | reverse complement strand
CGCCAGTTTGATCTGATGTTTTTTCCGTCGACAAATATCTCATCACGCTGAGCAGAGTACCTGGCAGCCCGAATCCTCCTGCTTTCGTGACGACACTCATGCCATCTAGGCGTCCTCCTTCAATCTTTCCAGCAATAATGCCAGGCGCTAGTTCTGTTTCCACTCTCGCGCCCCTCGCCCCTATCTGAGTTAGGAAAGCCGCGGCCATTTCACCTCCAGTCAAAACCACTCCACAATCGAAACTGGTAGAGAGAAGGGGTGCCACAGATGCGGCTAAACCTCTTACTATGTCAGCCCTCGCTCTCCGCTTATTGATTTTAATGTGCCTCGCTCGTTCAACATCTGCGTTGGAGAGAGCTGAGGTAACGATCACGTACTTTGACCTTGCATAGCCTACCTTGACCAATCGTTGTATGCGACTGATCTCGTGTTGTCGACTTGACTCATCACTTACGAATTGAGTAGCGTTCGCGACTATGACCATACACTTGCTTGAACGTGTCGATCTCTGAATTTCATTCAGAGTTACTTTGTTAGTGCTAGCGCAAAGTGCTACCGCCGGGCGTCGCTGCACAGGTTGGAATAGGCCGGCAGCAATTTCTTCAGCTAACCCTGCGGAGCCGCAAGGTAGGGCGTGAACCATTCGGCAGGCTGCCGCAATATTTCTTAAGTCCGCTCGATTTTTTGCATCGATACAGAGTATCTGAACACCTTTTACCGATTCTTGTCTAATTCGGTTCGCTATAGATTTATGTCCTCGTCTGACTGTTGAAAGAAGAATATTGTTGATTGGATTTTTGCTCTGTGAACAGATTATGTCCGTGAGTTTGGAAGAATTGATGCGTCTAGAGGCTTCGATGTATTCTGTCTCTTCTAAACATTTGCCAGCTACCAAGAGGATCCCATCAATGACTGTTCGATCGTGTTCTGGGTAAGTGGGCGCAATTACTACGGTTTGGTTTGGCAAAATGTCAAGCAATGCGTCGATTTCTGCGCCAACGTTGCCGCGCAACGTAGAGTCAATCTTCTTGTACACCAGTTCACATTTGCTTCGTGAACAGTGTTGGGCGAATTCTCTAACCCGACGGAATGCCAATTCTTGTGAAAGGTTGCGTGATTCCGTGTCTTGAACTATTACTTGGGCGACACCGGGCATGCAATAAAATGGTCTTGATCCAATACGGACTACGGTTGAAATGCCCCTCTTTGCAAATTGTCCGCCAACATCACAAGATCCAGTGAAGTCATCGGCAAGGACCACGAGGGGGTTTCGCTCTTGATGGAGATTGCGACGCATGTGGGGGTCCTTCTTTTTGTGGGTGATTGAATGCATCTGGACGCTCATCTCATAAACGCGCGCATTCACAGCGCTATCTTACTGTCTGCCCTGTTTTTCTCCTAAGGTTCTGTTGTCGCGCCATGAGGGCAGCTAGCTTTAGAGCCTCCACAAGGCTCTGTTGGTCTGCTATTCCAGGTTTCAATCCTGCTATGTTGTATGCTGTTCCGTGATCCACAGATGTTCTTATGATCGGTAGGCCGATTGTCACGTTCACGCCAACTTGGAAGCCTAGCATTTTCACTGCTACATGGCCTTGGTCATGGTACATTGCAACAACCACATCGTATTCACCATTCTTGGCTCTTAGGAAGACGGTGTCGGGAGCTATGGGTCCAGTTGCGTTTATTCCGCTTCTTTTGGCTTCTTCGATAGCTGGGCTGATCGCTTCAATCTCTTCGTTTCCGAACATGCCGTCCTCGCCGGCATGCGGATTAAGTCCAGCGACGACAATTCGTGGTTTCTCGACGCCTAGATCGTTTAGGGCCTGATTTGCAAGGTTGATTACTGTTAATATCCGTTCTTTCTTTACTCGTTGAATCGCCTCCCGAAGTGATACGTGGGTTGAGACGTGGATGACCTTCAGAGGTCCGGCCATTAGCAGCATTGCAAAATTCTTCGATTTAGTAAGGTCGGCTAACAGTTCGGTGTGTCCAGGGTATTTGTATCCGCTCATGTTCATGGCTAGTTTATTGATCGGACAGGTCACGATCGCGTCTATGTCTCGAGCGATAGCAAGTTCGACTGCCTTTCGAATGTACTCAGCGCATGCCCTCCCTGCCATGGCTTGCG
>CAYWMG010000142.1:0-3538 GCA_964459245.1 uncultured Candidatus Bathyarchaeia archaeon | reverse complement strand
CCCCTAACAGCGCCACGGAATCATTTGCTTCTTCGGGATGTTTGATCTACATAGTAGCTGCGAAACACTTCCGTGGCGAAAGAACGAGAATACCGCATGAATCTGTTGTAAAACAGAAAAGCCAACACAAGAGAAAACAATCCAGCGACCAGTAACGAGGTGGAAGTTAGCGCTGCCCACGTGAAGAGCACACCGGCCTCCACCAACATGGTGACCGACATGTTTCTGGAGAACGAGTACATATTCAGGAACGTTGTGACGCGTTTACTGATGTTTTTCTGAACCAGGTAAGTGTAACACAGGTCAAAGATGTGCTGACTTGTTGAATCGGTGGCGGTCCCTAGATGTTCATGCGCCAACCGTCGAATATCTTTCTTGAAGTCCTCTGGGAAAGTATCATCCTTCGGACCTAGCAACGTTGACGACGGATATCCGTTGCCCCCGACGGAGAAAACAAACTTTTCGAAGGGTGCGGACAGGGCCTGAATAGCGACACCTAATATGAATGAGAGAAAGACAAAGAATACCAAAAAGATGTTTGGATCTATTGTGAAGGTCGGCGCATGCCAAACCGTTTCAACGAATTCCCACAACGTGACTAGAAGTATCAACCCCGGTATTATATTACTGAAAATCTCGTAGAGTCCGAAGATCGATGTATCCACCAAACCTGACAACAGTTGGTCAACTTCTGTGACGATACCGCGCAGAGGAAACTTGTAGTTCCTAGAATTTATGCTCGCGTGCAGGCGAAAGGGACGAGCTCAGCTTCTTCCTACAAGAGTCGAGTTGCAGATCTTGCGGGTCCGACTCTTACAGGGAAGTCATTGTATTACTTGTCTTTAGGGTTACCGAAACCCGGCGTACCTGTCTCGATGTTCTCAAGTTTGAGGTCAGCCATCTCACGTAGTCGGAGATCAGTGGAGTAGAAGAGAGTTGATGGAAATCATAGCCGCGTTTGGCATATTGCTCGGTCTAAACTTTGGAAGAAAACTAACGAAATGGAACTCATAGGCGTCATCGATTATCAAGGCCCTAACTCTGCGGATAAACGAATTTCAAGTTGGAACATCAGGGGATGCTATCACCGCTTCATAAAAGCTCCCGAAAATTCCTCGCAGCTTCTGAGATTCTGGTCTATAATTACAACACTGCCCGATCGCCTGAGGACTCAACAGATTGGCGTAACTGGGACTATAGAAAGAGGACCCCACAATGCAGACAGATGATAAAGAAATAATGTGCGTTCTGGTACAACGACTACAAAGCCGAGTTCAATAAGCATAGACGCTGCTGCAACGTCTGTCCCACTATAAGTCGCGAATCTAACATTCTCGAAGCGGGGGATATGTCTCCCCACAGGTCTTATCATGAACAATTAGAGAATTTGTTTGGCTTTCGTTCAGAAGTTAGGTTGGAATCATGCGAAGTATGCGTTCAACGAAACTTCCATTCGTGCTGTGATTCGCAGAGAACGAAACAATCTTGGCCAAATACTTCACGAGTGGCATTTCATCAAAACTCATAGAAACCTATCTACTGCCGTTGGCTAGAAAACGAGACATATATGGAGAAATGTATTCCGCTTGCATCCCGCATTTCGTTTTGTCTCCTAGTTAAGTTACTCATCTAGGCAAGGGCGTTTGCAGGATTAATTAGAACCACTTTACCTTCCACTTGCACTATTAGAATGGGGCAACCCGATTGAGGTATACGATTGCGATCAAGTTGGAGGAGAACGAGAAGACTAACTTACAGGACGGTGCCCGGAAATACCAACTCAAGCACCAACAGGACGACTGGCAAAGAATGACCGAAACCGAAATCAAAGATGCCGTCGTTTACTGCATAGTTTCAACTCAAAGCTGGATTAGTACAGTTGAGTCTTTCCGAAAGGCGACAAAAGGCAAATCCATCTGGAACCTGACAATTCCTGAGATAGAAAGAATCCTACGAGAACACCATATTCGATTTCCGCAGAAGAAGGCTAAATGGATTGCATCTCTCGCTGGAAAAGAGTTTCTGCCTAAGCTTAGAGAACTGGCTGAACTCCGAAACAGGAAACTTGCGTCGTCACGCAAAGTTCGCTATCTGTTGAAGAAACAACTCGCTCTGAAGGGACTGGGAGACAAACAGGTCTCGCATGTATTGACTAAATGGCTGGGCTTCTGCAACGACCTTGTGCCCCTAGACTCACGCTGGGACAACTTCTTTCGACAGCATGGACTATTCGAAGAACATGACGATCCTAGATATGTGATTTTGGAAGACCTCATACTCGCCTTGGCCAACGAGATCAGAGTTAGTCCCGCTGAGCTGGACGAAGTTGTATGGAAGATGATGGGCTAAAGGTGATCAGATTCGGTGGAGCTTTTCAGGTCTGTTGACGACCCGAAGAGCACGAAGGACAGACAATGTGGCAAGACGGTTCAATTTGAACGCTCTCTTATCCGCCGTGCTTGAAAACTTTCTGCCGAATCCATGTCGATCAAATGGGATCTACAAACGTGTTATCTCTTTGTATGAGCCTTAGGAAGATGAGCAAGAAGATACACGGATTTCCCTGCGTCAGTTATGTATAATTGTACGACTCTTCCGTCTCTCTTTCGTTTCATGTACCCATACTCAATGAGTTCTTCTGCGATTCTAGAGAATCTCATCAGATCACTCTTTTCTACTTCCTTTGCGCCCTCTACAAGGTTCACAAGCTCTGTAATGGAAGCGACTTCGCTTTTCTTCGCAACCTTTTCGAGGACATCAAAATGAAGGGGATCCAGTCTTAAGGGAAGCATTGGCAGGTCGTAGCTCTTTTCAGCAGAAAAGGCGATTTGGTCTTGTTCGACATTGTCGGCTTGATCTTCTCTTTTTTGTACCGAATATTTCCCTGCTGAACAATAAGAAGCTGGAACTTTGTTGAACTGCGCAGCCAGATAAAGCGCCACGGCAACTATCTTGTTGCCAGTGGATATGTCGATGGCTACTTCGTGGTGTGCTTCTTTTTCTGATTTGATGATCTGATCGATTTCAACGATGGCCGAAGGTAGATCGAAGAAGTCAACCCTCTTGGTCGTATCGAAGTCTTCACTTCTCAGGAATGGGTAGAGACGTGGTGCTCCGGGAGGAAATAGACGGTTGCTCAATGTACGCAAATTCTTTTCTACGTCCTCGGTTAGTTGCTTATTGACATCGAATTTGCTTCGTAACACGACAAGTCTCGATGCGGAAGTGGCGTGGATCGCTGCTAGAATCCTGTCGTATTCGAGCCCCTGAGCTACGATCAACGTTTTTCTCATTACCTCACCGCCCCGGTCATTAGGTATGACATACTATGATGCTTAGTAAGCATGGTAACACGAAAGCGATACTATTTTATAGAGTTGCTGTTCCTTAGGCTAAAGATGCTGAATGGAACGAAGCCCCCGAGCGGTCAATCCAAACCTGCTGCAACCTCGCTCTGGCTCATCCAGTCTGTTGGATGACAAAGAGCTCTGGTACAAGCTTAAGGTCGATTATGATGAGGTGACACCTAGAGGCTCTG
>CAYWMG010000141.1:0-11177 GCA_964459245.1 uncultured Candidatus Bathyarchaeia archaeon | reverse complement strand
CCAGGTTGTAGGAATCACGTAAGCACACGACCCAAGCCTGCCAGTTAGAATCGTGACAGTTAGTGGGTTTATGAAAATCATAAACCATCTTGAAATTGAAGCCAGTGGTCTCCAACACTTCCATTATACGAAGGCATACTGGCAACAGCATTCTTACCGTGCTTCGACATCGATTTTCCAACACACTTATTTCAGTAATCCATCTTCTGACAACCATTAAGGTGGTCGTAGATGCCGAACGAAGTTCATTGCGCTCACATACTTGTGAAGACTGAAAAAGAGGCACAAAACGTCATGGAGAGGTTGAAGAATGGTGAGAAGTTCTCTAATATTGCCAAGGAAGTCTCACTCTGTCCCTCTGGAAAACGTGGCGGAGACCTTGGAACCTTTGGACGTGGAAAGATGGTTAAGGAATTCGAACAAGCTGCGTTCGCACTTGAAAAGGGACAGAACTCACCCATTGTGAAAACACAATTCGGATACCACGTAGTGCGGAGACTGGAATAGTCCAGTAAGCCCTACCAGTCAAGCTGCTGGAAAGGCATCGAATTGTAATTATTACAATAATTACAATTTTTACGCCACGCTAATTGCAATATTTATGAAAAAACTTGCGCTTATCTTTTAGGCGAATGAAAACATATGTTATGACATGGCAAATCAATGTGATTTGGCCAATCACCAAGAATGTGGTTGGGAACTCTGCCTCTGTACCTGCCATTATGTCCACTTTAAGTGAACATAATCCTGGTCGAAGACCGGCGTCCAAGGTAGACTTTGCGTGCGGTGTATTACGCGTAGTCTCCTAAAGGATTCAGATTTGAGTCCCCAGTCTTAGGGCGAATTGTGGAGTAGTGGTTATCAAGTACCGGTGTTAACTATGCGCTTCTACTGTTTCAGAGTCAACGTGAAGAATGCCGTAGTCTTCTGCCAAGCATCCACGGTCTCTTTAGGAGCATAAGTTTGGCTGGAGGGGTTAGCGAAGGCGTGGCCGACGCCGGGGTAGATGTGGATCTCGACCGGAACTCCAAGCTGTTTTAGCGATGATTCGAAGGCTCTTACTCGTTCCACGGGTATTGATTTGTCTTGATCTCCAAATATGCCAAGCACTGGCCACTTAATTACTGAAAGTTTCGACGGGTCGGTTTCGAGCTGTCCGTAGTAGATCACGGTAGCCGCAAGTTGTTCACCACTCAACGCTAATCGTAAAGACTGCCCACCTCCAAAACACCAGCCAATCGATCCAATTCTTGTTGGATTAACTCTATCAGTACTTCTGAGATAATTGACGGCGGCTCTCAGGTTTTTCACTACGTCGGTTGAATTGAGTTTCGAGACGAGGCTGCTCGCTTCGCTAGCAGTCGAGGCTACGGTACCATTGAATAGGTCGACTGCTAGAACAACGTAACCCTTCTTGGCAAGTTGTTGAGCCATTACCTTGATGTTGTCGTTCAGACCCCACCATTCATGTATCATCACGATTCCGGGAAGTTTTCCCGGCAGGTTCGAAATGGCCATGTAACCCGTAGCCCCGGGATAGTATGCGACTGTTGAAACGTCTATTCCGATGAGGCTAGCGTTAGTTGTTCCTCTAATCAAGTCAACATTCCTGAATTGAAGATCTGGGAACAGATAATAGATTGCCCCGACCGAGGCCAGAACTATCAGTAGCGTAGCGACGGCAAACCTGAGTTTTCGCATAACTAAATACCAAATGCGATGACTCTAAATATATTTTGCTGAATTTAGAATTAGAATCTGCGAGGATTCTTTTGAGAGAACCTATCAGAACTCGAAACACGGCGAACTACATCGGTATGGCGACCTTACCTTCTTCACAGGAGCCGTGTTTTCGTACTCATATGTTTTATGATGTATGAGCTTGCGTACGTTAGTAGATACGGTACGGATATCGCGAGGTTACTTCTGTTTCTTCTTCTTTTTGACTTGCCTGGGTTTTCCCATTCTTATCTCTCTGATTGTGCGGTAGATGCAACATATGAATATATGCCATTAGATATACTCGAAAAGCATGTATACAATCAGTCTCGATCAGTATGTTAGAGAATACCTTGAAGAAGATTTCCGGAGGCATAGATTATTTTCATGTCGATAACTAAATACAAGAGCGTAATTGAAGAATCGAGTTGAGCAAGACGCGAATAGAAAATTTTGAAGACGCAAAAAGCCTTGTCAGGAAGTATCTTCTAGGAACACGCTCTCGACATGCAAAGATTATCTCAATTCAGATTGAAGAAAAAACTGAACCAAACCCTAAGAATGAGTGGACTATGACCGGGTCGTATACGACAGAAACAGGTGACGAAAAGTTCATCGCCTCAGTTACGTCTCGAGGCGAAGTAATCCTGAAAGAAAAACCCCCACCTCAAACTCCTCCTGAACCTAAACCAAAACCTAGCAAGAAAAAGTCCAAGCGACGTTAAACACACATCCCCGCAGGGAAAAAACGGGACCTTCAGATCGAGTTGCCGAAACTAGACCTATGTCTGTTTAATCGCAGCCCGAACCTTGGAGGCAAGAGTTAATGCTTCAGCCCTATGGGCTTGCATCCCGTGAGTTGTTACCTGTTTAACTAGTGCTTCTGCTGTATCGGCGCTTGCCTCAAATGGGCATTGTAGTCCAATATCCGCACATTTGAATGTATAACCCAACCAATTCACCACCGTACTGTAAGACTTTTTCTGCAATATATGAGTGCCTCATTCATATACCAACGCGATTTACGGAGAAAATGTTCGCTGGAAGGCAATAGGTGAATCAAGAATGGAGTACGTGTTCATAACTCTCTCTCCAACGTCTAATCGAATCGACGACTCTCGATTTGTGCACAGTAACTCAGGCGTCCTTCGAGTGCCAAAGATACAACGAGGCCACGGAACAGTAAGGATGCCACTTCTTGGCAATCTTCCGAATTCGCTTACCGTCTGGAAGCTGACGCAGAGAATAGACCTTTCGAATCGACGTCCGAATTCCAAGATCATCTATGGGAAGAACATCTGGTCTGCCGAGAGTGAAGAGTAGAAACATGTGGGCCGTCCAAGGCCCTATGCCCTTCACTTCGTCAAGTATTTGAATAATCTCATCATCGGGCATGTTCTTAAGATCTTCAAGATTCAATTTACCCCTAACAACTTTTGAACTCAAGTCTCTCAAGTAACAAATCTTCTGTGGTGATACACCAACCTTCCTCAGGCTTGAGACTGGAAGCTTGTGAAGTGATGGGGCATCGATAACTTCTGCGGCGAGTAGAGCCTTCAGTTTCTCAAAGATCAATGTGGCAGCTCGACCGTTAAGCTGTTGAAAAATTATTGATTTAACCAAGGATTCGAATGGATCATCCTCAGTCGTAAATTCGATTGGCCCATGCTTCTTGACTAGCCGGCGAAGCTTGGGGTCAACTCTAGCAATATGATTAGCCCCCAATCGGAACGTTCGCTCCCTACCAATATTGGGAAATGACATGGCATCCCAGTAGCAGCTAGATCTAATGAATCGTTTTATCAAAGCGAACCGGAAACACCATACTAATTGATTGAGATGCCTTCTATCAAAGCCAAAGAATTGATTGGTCTCACGAGAAAGATTCTTACAGTTGCTGGAGCTTCGGATGATGAAGCGGAAATTGTAGCAAAATTCCTAGTCAACGCAAACTTAGCAGGAGTAGATTCGCACGGAGTCTTCACATACCTGCATAATTACATTCAAGGAATTCGCTCCGGACTGATCAAGCCTGGCGCTAAGACCGAGATTTTGCGGGAAACCCCATCCACCGCATTGATCAATGGCAACTTCGGTTTCGGTCAAGTTACATGCGCTAGAGCTATGGATCTTGCAATCGAGAAAGCAGGAAAGATAGGTGTCAGCGCGGTTGCAATCTTCAACTGCAACCATATTGGACGATTGGCCGACTACTCTCGGATGGCTGTAAAGAGGGGGATGATAGGCTTCGTAACTGCCAATAGCGACCCTTGCGTCGCACCCTACGGTGGAAAAAAGGCCATTCTAAGCACAGCGCCCATGAGCTGGGGAATACCCACACAGTCTGAAAAGCCGGTGATCGTTGATCTTGCAACCAGCGCAGTGGCTGAGGGAAAGATAAGAGCAACATATTACAAGAGGGAACCGATTCCTTCACATTGGATCCTTAACTCACAGGGACTACCCTCAACGAACCCCGCGGACCTCTACGAACCACCATTACCGCCCGAACAGGTAAAATTGGCTGGAGCACTCCAACCCTCCGGAGGCTACAAAGGCTACGCTCTCGCCCTAATAGCAGAAGCCCTAGCTGGAGCGCTATCTGGAACTGGCTGCGTTGAAGATGTAAAATCTCTTCTGACCAACGGAGTCTTCATCCTAGTCATAGATATAACTCGATTCGCTCCTCTAATCGAATTCGAACAACGCGTCGACAAATTGATCCGAACCGTGAAGAATTCACCCACTGCTTCCGGATTCACTGAAATCAGAGTGCCAGGAGAACGAGAAATTGAAGAGGAGGAAGAGAGGTCAAAGATGGGTATCCCTGTTCCCGAAACAGCATGGAGAGCATTCCTCAGCCTCTGCAGCGAGTATGGCGTTAAGGTGGGAAGCGAGTTAGCCTGAGGAGGTGTAAATTATCTGCTTCCACACTTCATGCAGAGAGACTCTTCACCCTGCATCTGAACTAGTCCGGATGGCATCGATAATACAATTTTTGGCATGCATAAATTACACTTGAGAAGTACATGATGAATAGCGAGACTTGAATTGTTGCAAACTCTCGCAAAAAATTCTTCATCTTTAATCTCTCGGTTTGCCGGATTTAAGAAATCAGTCGTGGAGAGACTGCTAGTTTTTCCGTCCTTCGATGCATTCCAGTGGCAGGCTTCAGCACTGTGAGCATTCCGGTCTTCCTGTTCAATGAAAGTTGAATCTCGCCTCTGAAGCTTCGCACTCGTGCATTCTGAATTTGCACCAAATCGCCTTTTGAGATGGTGTCAATTTGGCTATTCCAGACCGCTAGCGGGATCTCACCCGTACCATCTGAAAGCGTTAGATCGCATACTAAGAGTGGGGTTCCATCTTTCGAGGTCACGGCTCTAACTTCAGACTTCTTTAACACTCGGGCCTTGAAAGATACACCGCTCACTCCGTACCGCAGAGTACTGATCGGGCTTATAGACGATGGATCCATCTTTCTCGAATGTAACTCTTGGTCTTCCAGAAATCCTTTGAATTCATCTGGCAGCCTCTTGAGTCGGTTAACGGAATCATTCTTGATACTCGCCTGCGCCAACGCTTTTCCCTTAACAGAAAACATGTAAGTGCACGAACTCTCGCCGCGTAATCGAATTTCGATCTGAAGCTCACCACACTGAGCTTTACTGCCTGCCCAAGTTTTGAGGAAAGCAGCATGCAGGGCGGTCGCTGTCAGCTTATGTTTCTTCGCAAGTTGCATAAGATAAATGAAATCTCTATCTTGGCCTCGCGTTTTCGGTCCTGGTTTCCAAATCGTTGGTATGATAGCTCAACTTCGACGTAATAGAGTATCTGAAGTAAATAAAGGGCCCGTAATGATTCTATCAGTTTTCGCCTGTTTGAAAGACGACGCATCTGAATCGACTCAGGGATTTCCCTCAGTCTGGAGGCCCCTGCGCCATCGCCTCAATTGCAGACGCGACGGCCCTGAACATCAGGCTCTCGCCTAGAATTCACTAGGCCAGCACCCATCGAAGTCAGGGTTTTACGCTCCGACAGGTCCAAGCAACCTGTTACCCAACATCGGCTCGGTCGGCTCTTTCTGGTCAAAAGCCCACATACCGCCATTGACCAAGCCTCGTTAACCGATTACTGAGAACACTTAGGCTCGCTTAGGAAAAAAATGAGTACATGAGAGTAATGATCAAACGACAACTTGACAGAACCCATTCGATCAAATCTGCGCCTCTAGGTTGCTTGATTTGGACTTGGATGCGCGAAGAAACGCCATAGCTTACGAGAGATCTGGTTCCTTGGAGAAGAATTGGGACATTCTCACCGGATAGTTGTCCTCTGCCTCCTATTTTCGTCCGTGATGGCGATTGTGAACCTCGTAGTCCAACCCGTATTCTCTCAGGCCTACGAGACAACGACAAGCGTCGTGACCAAGGTCATTGTTGGGTATACAACATCAACAAGTTTCTTGACGGCAATTACTATGGCGATTACCAGTTCCAGCAGTTTATTGACGTATGTTACTATGGCGCTTACGACATCAACAAGTTTCTTGACCTATGTTGAGTTGACGGTGACGAGTTCAACTAGCACTTATACATACCCTGCCCCGAGCTTCAACAGTGTACTCGGCGCGATGAACCCGACAGGTTACTCCCTGAGTGTGCTGTGCGTATTCTTCGCGGCGTGGTCGACTATGCGAGCGAAGGCCTACTACACAAGATTACTGTGGATGGTTCGGCGAATCCTGATGCCGTCGTTATAGTAGTCTTTCAATTGTACGTAGCTGAATTTCACACCTAACTCGCTCGGGCAAGATTCCTGAATCTTTCTTTCGTCTTCAATCTGAGTTTAACCGACGGCCTCGTTTTCGAGTACGTGAAAACTGAGTGAGAGTTGATATGTCACAGCATTGGTCCTGACGCCATGAAGCATCTTACGGTCGGCGTATTTCATGACGATGCGTTTTGTCGCGAGTTAGGTAAGAAGGGTACTGAAAGCGATATTGCCTTGTTCAGTCGTAAGATGGATGAGCACATATTCACTTTCTTGGCTCCTATGGAAGACAAACTATCGCCGAAAAGCCAGATAATCAGCAGCATAGATGCGGCCATAGTTGTCTTCACCGGAATGACGAAAGAGCTCGGAGAAACTGTCGTGATGCTCAACTCGCTTGGCATCTCCAATGGAGTAGCTGTATCGTCTACTTACGCTACGCCTGACCAAATCGTCACGATAATTAAAGAGACGTCTCTGAAGTCGTTTATTGTCGAAAAAAAAGATGCAATCAAGATTCTTGAGATTCTCAAGAGCTATAATCCTGATAGGGATACTCGGTCTTCAACTGTGACAGTCGTGGACCATTCCTTCAGTGTTGCGGGGGTGGGCGAAGTCGTACTAGGATTCGTGAAGAAAGGAATCATAAGAAAACATGACAAGCTGACGTTGCTTCCAGCCAATAAGGAAGTAATCGTGCGTTCAATACAAATGCAAGATGAAGACTACGACGTTGCTGAGGCTGGATCAAGAGTGGGTCTAGCCATTAAGGGCGCGACCGTTGACGAGTTGAAGAGGGGATCCGTCCTGTGCGTCCCCGACAGCGTCAAGGCAGGTACAAGGCTAAACCTCTCTTTCAAGAAAAGCCCATTCTACACAGACGATCTTAAAGAAGATGCTTTCCATGCCACCGTAGGCATGCAAACAATCCCCATCCTAATCACAGAAAACCAGGAGGCTTCGATGGTTATCCAATCTGAGAAAACTATCGTATACACCCCAGAAGACACATTCCTCTTACTGAACCTAAATGCTAAGAAGATGCGCATCATGGGAAAAGCACACGCACTGGAAAATCAGTAGCCCGGGCGCATGCTTGGCCTTTACTTTTCCTCAACCGAAAATAGTTTCCTTAATTCAGGCTTCACCACTTTGCCCATCGCATTTCTAGGAAACTCGGTCATAATCTGAATCTGTTTCGGCACCTTGTATCCAGCAATTCTCAACTTTGCCCATTCAGACAGTTCACTCGCACTGATTTGTTGTTTCAAGATCACACCCGCACAGACCTCTTCACCCCAGTATGGGTCTTCGACGCCGACAACCGCACACTCCTGCACGGCTGGGTGCGTTCTGAAAAGTTCCTCAATTTCAAGCGCTGAGACTTTGTACCCGCCTGTTTTGATTATATCGATGGATCTTCTTCCGAGGATTCTGTAATCTCCATCGATCTCGTCTTGAAGCGCCACGTCACCAGTTTTGAACCATCCATCTACAAAGGATGCTTGAGTAATTTCCGGTCGTCTCCAATACTCGGAGAAGACGGTTGGCCCTTTCACATAAATCTCTCCAGGGATCCCCGCTTTTGGCGGAAGGTCTCTCCCGTCCTCATCAACTAGTTTGATTTGAACGTACGGCAATGGTTTACCTACAAAGCCTGGTCTCCTTTCTCCGTGAAGGGGATTTGAGAGTCCCATTCCAATCTCCGTCATCCCATATCGTTCTAGGAGAACGTGCCCCGAAATCTTCCTCCATTCTTCCAAGACGTTTAGCGGGAGAGGTGCTGAGCCTGACACCATTATTCTGAATTTTCGGCAAGACCTTGAGAGTTCTCTTTTCGCTTGCTCCGATTCGCTGTTCCAGTGTGCAATGAGTCTGTGGTATATCGTGGGTACCGCCATGAAGAGTGTGAATGGTTCATCACTGAATTTCTTCCAGGCTAGTTCAGCGTTGAATTTGGGAAGCATCTCACACTTCGCTCCTGACCATAAGGCGCAGCTTAGGACGTTTATGATTCCGTGAACGTGATGTAAGGGCAAGACATTAAGGATGTAATCCTTCGTAGACCAATCCCAGGCCTCCACAAGGGAGATGATTTGAGATTCAATGTTCAGATGAGTTAAGACAGTCCCCTTAGGTCTGCTTGTAGTGCCGCTTGTGTACAAGATCATTGCGCGCCTCTCTTCTCCTACGTTAGGCAGATGGTTACTGGATGAAGACGACAGCTCGACTGTTGTGATAAACCGTCTTCCATCTTTCTTGCTTATGAGCGGATTAAGAAATTCTCTGAACTGAGGATCATAAACTATCGTTCGCGCGTCGGAATCATTGATCACATACTCTAACTCAGGCAATGGGTGAGTAGTGCAGAGAGGAACAGCGATGCCTCCCGCCCGCCAAATTCCCCACTGGACGACAGCGTAATCGAAACTTGCTGGAATGAGCATGCACACTCTCTCCTCCTTGAGATCAGGCGCTCCGTTCAGTAAACCAGAGGCTATCTTGCTTGATGCCTCCAAGAGTGAGTCGAACGTATGTTGACCGGATTTGTCGACAATTGCTACGTTACGCCTGAAATGACTTGCACGACGTTCGAGCGGTAGCGACACGTGCACGCATATCCTTCAAGCTATTCGTTCGGAGTTGAATCTTGGTTCGTTAAGGTTTGATATCTCGTTCACGATGTGACAGGGTTTTTCTCCGTTCCTCTCGGCATCGGTGGAGACCTCTCAGGCAGCTGGGAATAGATTCCATCTCGTGTTCGGTAGAGAGCAAGTCTTCCAATGCTCGTCCACGTACCATCCGAGTTGTGTCGTATGTCCACTGCGAGCACTTCAGCGGTTGGATCTGATTTTCCAGCCCAAACTGCTACGTGCAGAAAATCTCCGTTGGGAAGACGACTTGAAAAACTCGCTTTCGGCTTAGATTTAGCTGGCTCCAAAGCGCAACCGCCACTTACATAGTCTTGGCAGTAGCCATTTAACTTCAACGGGTGCTATGTCTGGCCTATGTGCGCGTTACCATCTGTGAGCTGAAAAGAATCCGACTAAATATTGCATCAGATCCGTGAGTCTTACTACTCCTACTAGTTGACCATTCTCCAGTACGGGTAGTTGGCTGAAATTCTTTTGATGCATCACTGCAATAGCATCCAGAATACTCGTCTCAGCCTCAACATGCACCAAAGGTTTTGACATTATTGCGTTTACTAGAGTAGTTTGCGGATTTTTCTCAGCGCTCAGGACTCTGACGACAAAGTCGTTCTCTGTTACAATTCCAATAGGTTTGTTGCCGTCGACCACAATTACACAGCTAGAACTCCTATCTCTCATTACCTGAGTCGCCGTTGTCACTTTGGTCTCAGTCTTTACTGTAACTACATCTTTGCCCATCAATTCTCCGACTTTCAAACCACTTGACCAAACATGCAAATGGAGTCGTGATAGTTATCCGTTTGGATTCCTGTCGATACAGTTCTCGATCTCTTGAAGCGTCGACGATGCAGAAGGAAACCCTAACGTAGTCCGTTGGAGAGATGGTGCAGGAACCGAATCTAACATTTCATATAGCAAGAAACAAGAATAGTCCGTGGACCCTATGTCCTACCCAGTCAAAGATTACATGACCAAGGAGATTCCTACAGTGGACTCTGAGGCCTCAGCTCTTGAGGCAGCCAAGATTATGGCGGAGAACCGCGACGCATACCTAATCGTTCTCCGGAAAGCTCAGCCAGCAGGAATCGTGACGGAAGGAGACCTCCTGCGAAAGGTCATGGCACTAGAACGAGATCCGCCAGAGGTCAAGATCTCGGAGATAATGTCAGCCCCCTTGATCACAATTAACCCTGACGATGCTGTGAATGTGGCAATTCAGATTATGGTGGATAAGAACATTAGAAGAATGCCCGTAGTTCGAGATTCCATTATTTATGGCGTAATTACAATGCGCGACCTAGTCAGGCATTTTAATGATTACAACGAAAGGATCGTAAAGGACATATTCCGCAGCATGTCACTTTTCCACGTGTAACCTGAGACCAGCGACCTGTTCTCTGACATGGTAAGTGGTAAAGTGTTTAGGTTGGAGGTCTGTAGCTTGTCTCGCTGGCTTTCTTTAACGCCTTCACCGCTTCTTCAGGAGTCAACAGAGGCGTGGTTCTGACTGCGCTGCATGCTCCGCCCGCCGCGTAAGCTATTGAGTTCGCAGCAGCCGCCACGTTGTCAGGCATCTCCAAAATTATGATCACATCATACTGGCCGAACGCGAACCATCCGCCATGAAACTTACCCCCAGCCTTTTCGACCGCCCGATTAACTGCGTCCATGCGGTTTTGCGGATTCTTCACAAGAGTCTTCCACGCTTCAGCAGTATACGAAACTTCTACCAAGTAATACGGCAATCCATTCACTTGCCTCCTAGTATGATACGATCATAGTATTTTTGCCTTATTTGCAGGGGGCCTCAACGACTTACGGTGCTGTTGATGTTGGTGCATTCGCTTACGTCCGTTACCCTTTTAACGATTGAAGACTCAACCAATCTGTGAGTTTTCCCGCTCGTTGTGAAAAATCATGAGCATTCTTGACATGTTGCATGCCCATCAAATTAGCACCATGAACAATGATGATTCAAGCGCGAGCTTTGCAACGAATCTAGTTGGGAAGAAACCACTGTTCTGTTTGACC
>CAYWMG010000140.1:0-2076 GCA_964459245.1 uncultured Candidatus Bathyarchaeia archaeon | reverse complement strand
ATATTTTGTTGAATTGGAGAAGGCCAGGAATCCTAGAACGCTCATCGATCAAGCCGTGTACGCGGAGAAGAAGGGGTTTCAAGCTGTTTGGGTAACAGACCACTTTCACCCATGGGTCCATACTAATGCAGGTAGCAGTTTCGCATGGTCTTGGATTGCTGCCGCTGCTGAGCACTTGAAGAAAATTCCAATTGGGCCAGCCGTCACTTCTCCGATTCTTAGATATCACCCAGCATTGGTTGCGCAGGCCTTTGCAACGATGGGAGTAATGTATCCGGGTAGGGTCTTCTTGGCTGTCGGTTCCGGTGAGGCGATGAATGAAGTTCCTCTTGGGTTTAGTTGGCCTAGTTTCAAGGAAAGGTCAGAACGTTTTGAAGAAGCGCTTAGGATCATCAGAGCATTATGGACAGATGAATTCGTTAATACCGATGGAAAATATTTTCAATTGAAAAAGGCTAACTTGTACACAAAGCCCGAAGAACCAATTCCACTCTACGTAGCCGCTAACGGACCAATCAGCGCAGGGCTAGCTGGAAAATATGGAGACGGCCTACTGACAATGGAGACCGAGGATCTATCTTTCTATAAACGGACGCTCTTTCCAGCAGTGGCAAAAGGAGCTAAAAGTGTTGGAAGGAACCCGGATGAGATCAAGAAGATGATTGAGGTAAATGTTGCATATGACGAAGATATCGAGAAGGCGATGCAAGCCTCCAAGAGATGGGGAACAATAATGATCCCAGACTTTTACAAGTATGCAATCTCAGATCCGAGAGAGATAGAGGCGCGAGCAAGTCAGATTGATGAAAGGAAGTTGGCGAAGTTGTGGATAATCTCATCCGATCCTGAAGAGCACATACGGAGACTAGAGGGATACCTAAAGGAAGGATTCACTGATCTGCACACCTGCAATTGGGGCTATGATGAGTACAAGTACATTGACATGTATGCGAAACATGTTATCCCATACCTCATGTCAAATTACGATTGAATACGTCTTATGGAGGAAGAATTGGAATGAATTTGCATGAAATGACGTGGGAAGAGTTTGAATCGTTTATTGAGAAAGGCGGCGTCGTTGTAATTCCTATTGGGTCGACAGAGCAACACGGCCCACATTTACCGTTGGGCACTGATACTATTGTCGTTTCGGAAATTGCGAGAAAGTTGGCTGAGAAAATTAAGATCGTAGTCACGCCTCCAGTGGCATATGGTTACAAGCCTCAACCGGGGAGTTCAGGAGGAGCGCTTTTTCCTGGAACGTGTAACCTAGACGGAACAACTTTGATTGGGCTCGTTAGAGACATTATCAGAGAACTAATTCGTAACAAGACACGGAAGATAATCCTGCTCGATGGACATTACGAGAACAGTCTCTTCCTGAACGAAGGGGTTGACCTTGGACTGAGAGACAGCGGCTACCCTGGCAATGTGAAGGTTGTAATCGCACGCTGGTTTGAGCTTGTCAAACCCGAGGAGTACGAGAACATATTTTCAGGCTTCAAGGGCGTTGCGTTGGAGCATGCAGCTAACCTGGAGACAGCACTCATGCTCGAACTCAGACCAGGACTTGTGAAAGTCAACAAGATTCGTGGCGATAAGCCTGAACGTAATCCTCCATATCAGGTTCTTCCACCCACTAGCGACCTAATACCGAAGACTGGAGTCCTAACCGAGATTGGAACCGTTACTGCCCACCAAGGAGCACAAGTAATTCAAATAATCATCGAACGCCTCACCAATCTGATAAAAAAAGAATTCAGAACCTATTGAATTAGTTCATACCGCTTCCGCCTTGGCCACCCATCCCGCCAACCATCTCGCCAGTCAAGCCGCCACCCACCTCAGAAGGGGGCCTGATTTACCCGTGAAATTTGGCCTTCTGGCGGATTGGGTTGTTGATAGCTTGTTCATCAGTCAATGCTTGAGCTGCCTTGAACACTTCCGCCACCTCGTCAGTAGCTGGCGGGGACTCGGCCGCCACCTTGCTGCCACCCTGCTGGGACACGGCTGCCACCTGGTCAGCTACACGGTCAAGTATATGGCCACTAGAGCCTAAATTACCCGTATTTTCGG
>CAYWMG010000139.1:0-4994 GCA_964459245.1 uncultured Candidatus Bathyarchaeia archaeon | reverse complement strand
GCACGTTTGCTTAAGAGACTGTATATGGAGGGTTTTGTTGATCGTGACTCAACTCGTGCTCCATTCAGGTACAAGCTAAACGATAAACTTCGTTCCAGTGTAGGTGGGTCTGAGACTACGCCACCGGCGACGGAGAAGACCTGAGCTTATATGACCAGTGTGCAGGAGATCCGGATCGTTCCAAGGTACCACGATCGGCAAGACGCGACAGATAGGTTGAGATTGCTCCTAAACTGAAGTCCTCTCCCCAGGCCTCACGATAGCTTCTCCAAACCTCACGTGAATCGAAAGTGTCAAACGCGTGTCTAGTGTTGATTACGTCTAATAATCTACGCATCTTGGTTTCCTGTGGTTCTGGCAGAATAGCACCTACCTCATGTCCGGAAACAATCTCGGCGTACTCTAACAATTGGCGTACCTTATCAGGAGTCAAGTCTCCCTCCATAGCTACGCTATGTTTCACGCCAGACCTATCATAGAACTCAAGCCGGATCTTCTTCTTCAAACTGGTCAACAGAATATAGTCATTAACAGGCTATAAGTTGAATTGTGATGTTGAAGAAGGATATGTCTAGATTTAAGTGGAAAAATCATGCTTGCAATGGAAATAGTGGGGTTAATCAGATGATTAACAGTTGTCAACATGTTTTTTATCATTATAAGCTACGTCATAACACCCTAACCCCTCAATTTCGAGTGGACAACCTTCCAGTCATCAACAGAATACGATAAACAGCATACGACAAATTAAAAGTGAGATATTGAAGTAACTAGTCAATTTTTCTTAACGTTATATCATTTAATCGTTGACGGCAATAGTTACCAACGCCTTCTTCTTACGAGCTAATTATTACTATAAAATTACCTCATAAAAATAGTTCTAATGGAAGAGTAGGGGTCCGGGGGTGCCCTTTCACATTTTTTACGTACGCAACAATAATTTTTCAGAGTTTACCCAGAAAGTTATGTGAAATGTTTCAGAATGATTAGTTGAATTTCGTGTACAAGAACTATTAGTTATTCATAAGCAATAGTGCTGTTGCCATTGGAGGTTGGAGTATTTGACAACAGATGTACTCGAAAGTATCTTTGATAGATATCTCTCGACCACAAAGATTTTCGCGAATCGTGACGTTTTGCGTCATGATTACATGCCCACTCATCTTCCTCATCGAGATGAGCATATTCAGAGACTTGCGGGAATTCTAGCTCCAGCCCTTAATCAGTCCAAGATATCAAACGTGTTTGTCTATGGCAAGACTGGGACGGGCAAGACGATCGTGTCCAAATTTGTTTTGGACAAGTTGCAGAAGAAGGCTCAGGAGATGGGAGCACCTGTAAAGATATCGTACATTAACTGTCGAATGGCAGGAACGAACTATCGAGTCCTAGCGGAAACGTGTAGAGCGATCGGTGTAGATGTGCCCTTTACAGGAATCGCGGTGGGTGAGCTTCTTGACAGATTCTCGAATGGATTTACCGCTGATAGAACAGCCCTTCTCGTAGTGCTTGACGAGATTGATGCTCTCATTAAGCAGGGAGCGGATGATTCGCTTCTGTATGAACTCACACGCATCAACGAGAATCTTAACTCCTCTTGGATAAGTATCGTAGGCATATCGAACGATCTTCATTTCAAGGAATTTCTAGACCCAAGAGTACTGAGTTCCCTAAGTGAAGAAGAAGTAGTCTTTCGACCTTACCTGGCCAACGAACTTTCTGATATTCTCTCGGAAAGGACTAAGTTGGCTTTCTTGGACGGTGCACTCAGTGAAAACTCAATACGACTGTGCGCTGCTCTCGCGGCGGGCGAGCATGGTGATGCCAGACGCGCTTTAGACCTTCTTAGAGTCGCTGGTGAACTGGCAGAGCGCGAGGGCGCTCAACATGTTGAGGAACAGCATGTCCGTCAAGCACAGCAAAAAATTGAACATGACCGAGTTTCTGAGGTCCTAAAATCTCTCCCAGCTCATTCAAAGATTCTTCTAGTAGGCGCCTACCTGCTGAGCAATCATCTTTCGAGAGGCGCCATAACGGGTGATGTCTATGAAGTATACCATGAACTGTGCGGAGTCAGCGATCTAGAACCATTGACGCAAAGGCGGGTTAGTGGATTGATCAACGAGTTAGACGTTATGGGAATTCTGAATGCGCGAGTCGTTAGCTTTGGACGGTACGGTAGAACCAAGAAGATCAGAATCGGAGTATCCCCACGAGTAATAGCAGAGACATACTCAGAGGACAGTCTTGTTGGAAGATTGTTTGGTTACGTACCCAAATCGCTCCGGAAGAATGGTGCCTCTTAACCTTCGGGTAGTTGGAGTTGATGACGGAGCGTTCTCATCCAGCAAGAAGATTGGTGAACGAGCACTTCTAATGGTTGTCCTATTCAAAGGATCGCGAGTTCATGCAGTTAGAGTGGGCACGATCGAGGTAGATGGCAACGACGCCGCTATCGTTCTCCAAGCCTTGTTGAGAAGACTACGCTACGATCTTGTACTCCTGTCTGGAATATCCTTCGCTGGATTCAACCTAATCGACATATCCAACCTAGCCCGCAAATTGCATAAACCAATCATTGCAATCAGCCGGGAGAAACCTAACAATAGAGCTGTAAAGTTGGCTCTTAGAGAACATTTCGAAGATTGGAAAACTCGATGGAGTATTGTGTGTGCTGCTGGCAGGTTGTATTCATGCAAACCATTGGCCAGCGAACCAAAATTATACTTCGAGGTGAAAGGAGCTACGCCAGAATATGCAAGACGCGTCATAATGGGAACGGCCTTCATCTCGAGATTGCCTGAACCTCTTAGGGTTGCTAGAATCCTAGCTCGCGGGCTTAGTCCGCTTACAGGAACGATCAATGCATGAAATCGATAGGTCTGACTTGGAGGTTTTGTAAATTCACGACGGTGAGTATTCCGGGTGTTGGAACTACGCCGCCTCTTCTTTGATAGTCCGTTTGAGCTTGCCATGCACCTGAGTTAATAATTTGTGTGCCTCGGTAATTCTCATACTTCATCACATGAATGTGGCCTGACTGGAAAATGTCGGGAACGGTCTCTATTACAAGGTGATCCGTCTTCTCAGGCGCTATAGCGGTTCTCTTCCCATACTCGATTGCTAAATGACGACATTGTAATTGTAACCGCATGGCTTTCTCTGGCTGCGTGAAATCCAAGTTCGGGACGCTTGCGATCAAGTCATCTAAGCTTCGACCATGGTGAAGGAGCAGTCTCACGCCATGCAAGGTAATTTCAGAAGGATTTCCAATTGAAATCACTTCACGCGCCTCGTAAAGCGGCTCGCCAAAATCTTTTGGAATTGACGGTTGCGGAAGCGCCTGCCGCACTGCATCATGGTTGCCTGGAAGAATTATCGTCTCTATTTGGTCAGGAATTCTTCCAATATACTTCGCTGCTTCCTTATACTGCTCGTAGAGATCAACTATCTCAAGTTCCTGTTCCTGGCGAGGGTAAATCCCAATTCCGTCCACAAGGTCACCGCAAATCACAACATACTTTACTCTCTCCGCGATCTCTCTCTGATTCTTGTCGCCCACTTTCAAATTCAACCAATCAAAGACCCTGCTCAGCTGCTCCTTGAGAAACTTCTTGCTGCCAACATGCAGGTCTGACATTAGAACCGCCCAAACCTCTTCATTAGCCAGCCGCGGTTTGTGATCAGGAATGTCTGGGAGTAGAATCTGCTTCGC
The DNA here is from genome assembly GCA_964459245.1 of uncultured Candidatus Bathyarchaeia archaeon. Classification (GTDB taxonomy): domain Archaea; phylum Thermoproteota; class Bathyarchaeia; order 40CM-2-53-6; family 40CM-2-53-6; genus FEN-987. Next base: position 1,279 of record CAYWMG010000139.1, on the reverse strand, counting down.
AACTATCAAATCGCCTTTAGCCCGGACGCCTTCCACGCATACAACCTGATCCAACGGGATCTTCTGAGCAATCGGAAAAGCCGCTCTTTCCTCGGAAGACACGAGGATAGTGACGCTGTCCTCAAGATCATCTAACTGCATGAACATCTTCTCTTGTCTCTCCCGCTTCTCAACAACCATTGCGACAAACTTGACTTTCTGATTCTGAGAGGCTCTCAGAGCTGTCGAAATGCTTGTCGCATCTCGCGCATCTTGACGTGCACGAAAAGCTGTTAGAAGCTTCTGAAATCTATCACGAAAATAGTGAGAGAAGTCATCAATCCCGCCGCCCGTTCCAAGCATTTTTGAAGGATCGCGTACAATTTCTACTCGCGACGATATCTCCTTTGATGCAATTCGAGTAGCCACAGGTACTGAAATCGGAATGACCGGAGGATGCGGCGTCATTTCGAGGAGTTCCTTCTTTGTCAAAATCGGGCTGACTTTAGGGGTCTCTGCAATCCTCACTAGAACGCTCTTAGCAATTGTAGCAGCCTCAGGCTCCTCCATGGTTTTCAAATAGTCAAAGGCGGACCGGTCCAGTTGATAGCCGGCCAAGGCTAGTTCCTGTACGAATCGTCGTATGTGCTCTGACAGTTCCGGTCCCTGTAGATCAATGTCTTCGATGTGCTCTTTATCTGTTAGGGATCCAAGAAGAAAGCCAACTCAACGCTTAGTGGGGATGAAACTTGCCACTTTATGTATATAATTCGCTCTCCCGCAAGAAGGAAAAATTCCCACGACAATCCAAAGACCTAAAAATGTTCGTATGCGGACCCACGGTCTACGATTACGCCCATCTTGGGCATGCACGCACATACATTGCATTCGACATAATCACCCGTTATCTGAAAGCTCTTGGTTACTCAATCAACTATTTGATGAACATTACAGACGTGGCCGACAAGATTTTCGAACGGGCAAAAGACCTTAACAGGAACCCGAGAGACCTCACACGCGAATTCGAGCAAGCCTTCAAGGATGATATGAAGGCACTTGAAGTAAATAGTATCCAAACCTACGCGAGAGCCTCAGACTACATGCCAGAAGTAATCGGGCAAATCAACGGAATGATCAAGAAAGGATTAGCCTACGAAACTCAAACCGGCGTCTATTTTGAGGTGAACCGATTTCCCAAGTTTGGCGCTCTCTCCGGCCTGAACCATGAAGAACTTTCTCTCCGACGTTTCGAGCTATGCTCCACAAAGAAGTATCCTGAAGATTTTTCCCTTTGGCGAAA
>CAYWMG010000138.1:0-2037 GCA_964459245.1 uncultured Candidatus Bathyarchaeia archaeon | reverse complement strand
GGTAGTTCGTTCTATGATATTATTTCAGAGTCAGGACCAATCGAAACCGTTTGGTGGACCCAAGGCACTCCCATAACGCCAGCAAGCGTAACTACGACAACTCCAACAACGCAAGCACCCGCTCTACCGTGGGAATGGATGACAACCCTAGTAGTTGTTATCATAATCTTGGGCGGAGTCTATCTAACATTAACACGGCGCAAGAAGAAGACGTAATCACCAGATCCTTGGTGATTACCCTCTCTCCTCTTTTTTCAGTCCTCTTTTCAGTCCAATCCATGCCAGCTCTGAATCATAGATCACAAACTAACTGGATACGCCCAAGCATACAATTCCTAGAGCCGAGGAGAAGTTTGATCGCTCTATTTGTCTTGAGATAATATTAGTTAGGGTCATGATTCTCAAGATAATCTATAGTTAGCGATAGCTGATAGGGCGCCTCGTGCAGAAGATGTTTTATCGAAATATGTGATTAGGTTGCCTAATCTGTTAGGATTTTGACAGTGGCTTTGTGCAGCTCACCATGAACCGCCTCGGGGGCATGCGCCTCTGTGGGAAAGAAGATCGCAAACCAACCGACTGGTAATAGAAGCCATTCATCTACTGGGTCTGTGAAGAATTCCATATCTTTCACGCTGTCGTATGGCTTACTGATCTGTTTGCATCGACCTGTCCTAAACCCTATATCTTCTGGTCCAGAAATTGGGAAGTGAATATCAATGTGTTTTTTGTGTGCTTCAACTCTGGCTTGTGCTCCTTCTCGCCCCTCGCCTTTCCAGTGGGCCATATTTACCCAAAGTCGTTCTCCGTCAATTTCTAACCTGCCGTCAGGCACGGTTGGTAAATCTTTGCGACGCAGGAATTCAAACGATTGTCTAAAGCGAGGATGTAGGCTAAAATAACGTTCAGCATTTTCTATCCGGTCAAGTATCATAGTAAGTCTGAATAATTCGAACACAACGTAGCATATTAGCATGTCCATTACATTTCAGAGCCCTGGAATACCATGCAGCTGTCGGATTTGGGGCTGTGGATGGCGATCTAGGCTTACCTGTGCATTCTATCTTGTAACTGCATCCGCTCTTCTCGGGAGAGTGATGGCCCTGTTCCTTCCGAGACGGATCTGACGAGCATTGATGGCGAGCTAGGACGTTTTATATTTGTTCGCGGAGTTCTAAGTAGCAATTGTTAACTTCTTAGGAGTCTTAATAAGCCAAAGGATACGTATTCAATTTGACGTGCGTATTCTGTGAAATCATAAATGGTAACGCTGCCTCCCACATCCTCTACCAAGACAATGACTTCATCGCTATTCTAGACAAGTATCCTATCTCAATTGGACATACACTTGTGATACCTAAGAAACATTTCGAGCGAGTCAACGATATTTCGCAGGGTGATTTCTGTGCCCTCTATGCCCGTGTCCACGCCCTGAATCGAGTGATTACCTCTAGGTTGAACGCTTCCGCTTCCCACATTTCGATCAATGACGGAGCAGCAGCAAACCAACTCGTTCCACACTTACATGTACACATAATTCCCCGAAATGTAAATGACGGCGCGGGGTTTACGGCAAGAAAACTCCTCCGAGCGGAGGAGATGAATGAAATTCGCAAAAAACTGCAGATGCGCGATCTTGATGTCAAAGTTTGAACTGAGCGTATGGCAATCAAGCTTTGCCTACTTGAATATGCCATCTACCACCGCACTTTCCGGGAAGCTTCACGGGTCATTGCAGCCCTACACAAAATGAATTAGGCAATCCTAAACGGAAGGCGCTGGCGTTGACCGATTAGGCAGGCGTCTTTTATAGTCGGAAAGTATCTTGTCATACAAGTCCAAAACACACTTCAAAGCCTGCTGAGATTTTCCGTGGCACAGTTCGTCCGGGTAGGCGGTGTTTACACATTTTTCTCTGGCTTCCTCAGTTTGACGCATAGCCTGTTCAAAATCCGCGCCTTTTTCCAATTTCAGAACAGCTAGTAACGCGTTGCAAGCCGAAAGATGAGCGCGTTTGCATTCTAAATGGCTTTTCCC
>CAYWMG010000137.1:0-1909 GCA_964459245.1 uncultured Candidatus Bathyarchaeia archaeon | reverse complement strand
CGCTTTCACTGCTGCCCATCTGTCTTCGCCCAATGTCTTTTCTGCTATGCGAGTCATGTTCTGGAAAACGGGGGCGGGCGCGCTTTTCCTTAATCCCATGAACATGCCTGTTAGTTCGTTAATGTTGAGAGATGGAAACAGCCAACTATTCCATTGAGCAGCTCGTTCAGCCGTGAGGCTTCCAATGACTCTTCTTTGCATGGCGAGAATTTGTTCATCAGTAAAATGCTTCCACAGCGCAGGGATGAGTGTCGATTCTTCGTTACTTAGATGTGTGAGGTAGTAGGCGAACAGGTCATTCGCCGTGCAGTTGAGTTTATCGCCGGTCTGAATTCTTTCTTCTGGATTCTTAAGCGTCTTTACTTCATCTGCAACTTTCCACACGCCTGCTATCTTTCGCACAACCTCTCTATGCTCACCTAACAGCATGTCAACCATCTTTGGTTCAAACTTGCGAACATCCGGAAAGACATGGTCATCTTCTAACCCTGCGTGTTGATGGAGCAAGCAGATAACGCAGGCAGAACTAGCGGAGGCAAGATCCTCCTTCAACCTCGAGATCATTACTTCAGTAGCATGCCCATCAGCAAAATCTGTTGTTTGAAGCCCCTTTCCTAGATCATAAATCATTGACCGAATCGCTTTATGGATTGGCGTCAAGAAATCGGCACGAGTCAAGATCTGATCGCGGGAGTAGTATCATGCAGCATTGCTATTTGTCTCTTCCTTACCTCTACAATCTTGTTGCGCTCACACTGATTTGCAAGGGATCTTTTTTGGGTGCAACATTTCCGACATCAATTTCCCCTCAGTTCCCGAACTTCCGCCTGACACTTTGTCCTGCACCCATTTCGCGTTCTTTTCTGCAAGCCACATGAAGTTTGGCCAGTAGACAGCATCCACTCCCGCCTTATTGGTCGCCAAAGACGAAATCCATTTGCCGGCTTCTTCCATGATGTGCTTCCGCAGTGGCTCGAATACATGCCAATCGGCCATGGGCTGCGCCGAGAGAGCGTCCATCACATCCTGAAGGTCGATTACCCCCTTCTTTACTAACAGCCCCAGCTGCTCGTAGATGTTAGCGAAATTCCTAACCTCAAAATCATCAAGGCTGCGGTCGAAGCCAGTCCAATCGCCGCCGGAATACTTCTCAGACACTTCGTACAACCTGTGCCGTCGAGCTGGAAAGGAGGGGTCGATTACTTTTCCGATAAGCTCGAATGCGTTATGCGATCTATTTGCCGCTGACATGGCCTCCAGGGTTTTCTCGTGCTGTTTGATCTGCTTCGCATTCTGCCTCAGCTGGAATACTACGAAGACGGCTCCAGCAATCACCGCGATGGAACTTATCGCGTTCAGAAATGATTCGAGATCAGTTGTGGTAAACGAAAAGTCTGCTACAACTCCTGCTTCTTGGGGATCTTTCGCAAGATAAAAGATACGATAAAAGGCTTCAACCAGTCCAACATGTGCTCTACCTATCGAACATTTCCTTCACTCTTGGTACGATCTTGTCGGCGAAGAGTCTGACTTGATCAACCTCTTTTCCTTCATCGGCAGGCCAAAAGATGAACGAGTCTATGCGGAGGCCAGTGTGATAGTACGCGAGTTCATGCACCCAATCATCCACCGAGCCGATAACGACCTCGCCCTGTCCTCGAAGCGACTTGTTATGCTTTCCTTCTTCGTCAATGATGCCTGAGATATTGCGTCCTCTGCGGATGGCAACGGGTGCCCTTCCTGTTGACGCCGCACTAGCATCAATCATTCTCTGACCATCTAGAAGTTTAGAGGTTGGCAAGTAGCTTTGAAGCGGAGCCACCCAGCCGTCCCCCAAACGGCCAACCAAGTTCAGCATTCTTGGCCCCATAGCTCCCAACCAGATTCCTATTCTGTGGTGAGGACGAGG
>CAYWMG010000136.1:0-7010 GCA_964459245.1 uncultured Candidatus Bathyarchaeia archaeon | reverse complement strand
TTGTCAATCTTGCTGCAACTTTTTTTCCTAATCGTCTTCGAATATTGGAACTATGCAGTTTTTCTCTCCTTTACCTTGATGAAGAACGTTAACGTGACCATCACGAGAACGACAAGGAGAACGATTAAGGTTTCTTCGAGTTGATCTATTGAAGGTGTATGTTCTGTGTACATAGTTGAGGTTTGAATCGTCGTGATTGGTTGCGGTGTACTCGTTGATTGGATACTGATTGAGGCCGTACTTGTGGTGGCCTGGTAGGTGGTGGAGGTTGTGTTTCCGACTTGGAGCGTAGCCAGATTTGTTGCGTGCACGAGCATTTGGCTGCCTTGGAAGATGTAGAAGTCAGCTTCCAATACCCAAACGCCTGAACGGGCGGGTGCTGTTGCAGGGTTTACTAGAACTGTGTCGATGTCAGTTTGATTATACCCCACTAGGTAGGTGCTTGTTGAGAGAACATAATGGGTGCTCGTGTCAGTTAGGTCAACACGGATAACGTATGCCCAGCTCATAGGAGGCCACTGGAGGCAATTGGCCTGAACGTGTGTAAGTATGTTAATTTGTTCTCCCGGCATTGAGGAGGTGGGGTAGTTCAGGCTAACATTTTGAATCAAACAGGGTGGGGTGCCGCTCGCGCTTGGTAAGAATAGTGCTAGGAGAAGGAGGGGTGCTAGTAGGAAGTGTTTATGGTGCAAGTGATGCAATTTCCATGAATGAGTTTACCTTCTTTGCATGGGCCAGGCTAGGTTTTCTCTCCTGATGACGTTGTCGTAGTTCTTGTATCCTAGGATTCTCTCAATCTTCTCGGTGTGTTTGCCCTTAATTTTCTGCAGCTCTTCCGAAGAGTAGTCGACTACGCCTTTTGCTATCTCCCTTTCTCGATAGGTTATTGAGACTATGCTTCCCGTTTCGAATTCTCCTTCCACTTGAACGATTCCTGAAGGTAAGAGGCTGTTTCCCTTCATGAGTGCGTTTCTTGCTCCTTGGTCAACTGCAATTTTTCCGCTACTCAACGCGTATCTTATCCATCTCTCTCTGTTCCTGTACCAGGATCGCGTTGGTTTGAAAAGGGTGCCTATCTCTTCTCCTTGGACGATTCTCGTGATCACGTTTTTCTCGTTTGCGTTGGCTATTACCATGGCGCAGTTAGATCTCGTCGCAATCTTTGCGGCCTCGATTTTTGATTTCATGCCGCCTTTAGTTCGCCAGGAGCCTGGTTCTCCTCCGATTCTTTCGATTGCAGGAGTTATCTCGTTCACTAGAGAGATCAGTTTCGCGTCCTTGTGCCTAGGGTTCTTATCGTATAGTCCATCTACGTCAGTGAGTAGAATGAGAAGGGTTGTATCGGTATTCGCAGCAACCAACGCTGATAGTTTGTCGTTGTCGCCGAAGGTGGATTCAATCTCGTGTACCGAGATGGGGTCGTTTTCGTTAATTATTGGAATGATTCCGTGTTTTGCTAGAATCGTCATTGAGTTTCTCAGGTTGATGTAGGTTCTTCGGTTGGAGAACGCTTCGTAGGTTAGGAGTATTTGCGCAACCTGTAGGTCGTATTTGTGAAAGGAGGCTCGCCAAGTTTCTATCAATATGCTTTGGCCAACGGCGGCGGATGCTTGTCTTGATGGTATGTCTCGTGGCATTCCATTCAATCGCAGTTCCTTTGCGCCTGAAACTATGGCTCCCGAGCTTACTACGATGACTGGTATGCCCTGTTTCGCGAGTTTGGAGACCTGACTGGCTACCTGTTGCATGTACTTCTTGTTGAGCGTTCCATCTGGCTTCGCGAGGACTGACGTTCCAACTTTGAGCACGATTAGTTTGAGCGTCTTCCATTCTCGCACAGTATCACGTTTCCAAATGCTTCAGTTGCTCCAAGTTTTGTTGAGTCTCTTGTGAGTGAATGGTTTTGGATTCTTCCCAACGTATGTGGAGACAACTTGTCCATTGCCAGCGACTACATACTTGTACGTTACGAGTCCTTCTAAGCCTACTGGGCCTCGTGCGTGGAATTTTCCTGTGCTGACTCCGACTTCTGCGCCTAGCCCGAATCGGTATCCGTCGCTGAACCTTGTGGAGGCATTGTGTAAGGTAACTGCTGAATTAACGTTTCTCAGAAACTGTTTTGCGGCGATCCTATTCTTCGTAATTATTCCGTCAGTATGGTGTGCGCTGTAACGGTTTATGTGGTCTATTGCTTCTTCAAGTGAATTGACTACTCTTACTGCAAGGATCAAGTCTAGGTATTCGGTGCTCCAGTCTTCTTCTGTAGCTACTTTCGTTTGCGGCAGAATTTTTCTGGTTCGTTCATCTCCTCGAAGTTCAACCTGAGGATGCTCAAATCTCTTGCTTAGTTTTGGTAGAAATTTCTCGGCGATGTCTTTGTGCACTAGAAGAGTGTTCATTGCGTTGCAGGGAGCTGGGTTTTGAACCTTCGCATCATAGCAGATTTCGACAGCCATGTCCAAGTCTGCGTCAACATCTACGAATTCATGGCAGAGACCTTCGGAATGTCCTAAGACTGGGATTCTACTGTTTTCTTTGACATAATTTACCAGTGAGCTTGATCCTCGCGGGAGGAGTAAATCTACATACTTGTCAAGTTTGAGGAGCGTGTCAATCTCCTCTCTTGTTTCGATCATCTGAACTGAATCTTCAGGAATTTTCCCGACTCGACGAATGCTTCTTCTTATTGATTCAGCGAGGGATCGATTGCTTCTCATGGCCTCCTTGCCACCTTTCAAAATGACGGCATTCGCAGATTTCAGGCAGAGGCTGGCTATCTGAACCAATGCGTCTGGTCGTGACTCAAAAATTGCTGCGACCACTCCAATCGGACAGGTTACTCTGTACAGTTCAAGTCCGTGATCCAATTCTAATGCGGAGACGGTTTGATTGATTGGATCATCAAGTTTAGCCACCGCCATCAATCCCTTGATGATGGCATCAATCTTCGGATCGTCTAGTTCCAGTCTCTTTACAATTGAGCCTCTTAGGTTTGCCTTCGAAGCATCTTGCACATCCTTCGCGTTCTCGTCTTTCAGTCGCTCTCTCTCAGCATCTATCTCATTAGCGATCGTTAGTATTGTCTTGTTTCTTGTTTCTAGACTACTGTTCGATATTCTCAGCATCGCCGCTCTGGCATGTTCTGCGACTTCCATTACGCCCAATTATCATACACTTCCTCTAGGGACGGGACTGACGAACATTTTTTGTTGATATTCATGAATACTCCTTTCTACAACGTTATGAACTTACTGACTAAGAGGAGCCAGATCTCTAACTAGTTCTTGAACGAGACATACTCAGGACATAACTAGGAGAAGAGCGTGCTTGAACTATCCACAACAGCGCAAACTACTTGCCGTCTAAGGATCACCCCTCCCGCTCAGGTTTATTTACATTCATATTTGAGACCCGCATCTATGGCGCCGCCATTGAGCAGAGGAAGCCTAGAAATTGAAACTAGCCCACTATCTTAGTGATGGAGAATCACGAGTAGGAATTGTTGACGAAGACCAGATCTTCAACCTTCGAGACGCCGCTAAAAAATTAGGACTTACTGGTTTCGATCAACATCTCACCATAGACCAACTCATATCACAGGGTCTTATACAATCGCTCCAACAAGTCGAAGAGAAGATCACGGCCACGAAGATGGGTGTGCCGATTAGGTCGGTTAGGATGCTCAGCCCAATCCGCAACCCGGAGAAGATCCTGCTAGTTGCCGTGAACTACCTCTCACATGGCAAAGAACAAAACGTGAGCTTGCCAACGGAACCCCACTTTTTTACAAAATTCAAGAACGCACTCATCGGCCCCGGTGATTCAATACTACTTCCACGCGTATCCAAGAAGGTTGACTGGGAAGTTGAGCTAGCCGTCATAATCGGGAAGACTGGAAAATATATACCGAAAAAGGATGCCTTGAATTACGTAGCTGGTTACGCAATATCTAACGATGTAAGTTTCAGAGACTTGCGATTTCCATCCGACTCACCAGATAAACCAAGTAGGCTTGGAGTTAACTGGGTAAAGGCAAAGGGCCTCGACTCATCTTTTCCTCTGGGACCTTGGCTAGTAACCAAAGACGAGATACCAAACGCACACGACTTGGAAATTTCTCTCTCGGTGAACGGAGAAGAAAAACAACACTCCAATACGGGCGAGATGGTCTTCAAGATAGATTCCTTGATCGAATATATCTCATCGGGGATAACCCTCAATCCTGGAGACATCATCTCCACTGGAACACCTGAGGGCGTGGCCATCTTCACCGGGCAGCCATTTCTTAAGGACGGAGACATTATCGAGGGTAAGATAAGCAAGATTGGAACGTTAACCAACAAGGTCAAGGCCGAATAGATCAGATGAATGGCCTAAGGCCATTCGAGTTCGCTCCAGACAAGGATTTAGCCAATCACTTGTCTGAAGACTCGGAGGAAATTCTCGCCTAATACTTTCCGAATATCGTCCTCTTTGTATCCTCTCTTGAGGAGCCCTTCTGTCAGGTATGGCATTCTAGTTACGTCTTCCAAACCTTTTGGAGTGGTCTCAATTCCGTCGAAGTCAGATCCAAGGCCTACGTTATCCACGCTCGCCACCTTCACTATGTGGTCCACATGGTCCAGTACCCTTTCGAGAGTTGCGTTTTCTTTGTTCTCGTCAACGAATGATGGTGCAAAGTTCATTCCCATAACGCCGCCGTTGTCGGCCAAGATTTTGATCATATCATCAGTTAAGTTTCTCCTGTGATTGCATACTGCGCGACAGTTTGAATGAGAAGCGATTATGGGTTTAGTCGTGGTTTCGATGACGTCGAAGAATCCTGCGTCATTGAGGTGTGAGACATCAACTACCATTCCAAGGTTGTTCATTTCTTTCACGAGTTCCACACCGAAGTTGGTTAACCCTCCTTTAGTTCTGCCTTCACCAGCCCCGTCCGCAATTTGATTTCTTTCGTTCCACGTCAATGTCATGGCGCGTAATCCGAGTTTGTAGAGCATTCTCAAAATTCCAAGATCTGCTTCTACAGCCTCTCCGCCTTCAATGGAAAGCATGGCAGCTATCTTTCCTTGCTTCTCGGCTTCGCGGACGTCGCTAACTTTTGTGAAGAGCATCATCTTGTCTTCGTGATCGTGCAGTTCCTTGTAGAATCGGTCGAATACTTGCAATGCTCGGTGGAGTGCCCTTTCAATCTTGTATTCGGGTTGAATGTATACGGCGAAAATCTGAAGGTCTACTCCACTTTCCAAGAGGCGTGGTAAATCAACATGACCTTTACTTGACCTCTCGCCAAATTTTCGTGGCGTTGGCAATTTAATCGGCCTCGCCGGGGGAACCATTATCTCAAGCAAGGTATCGATGTGAGCGTCCACTACAGTTGCTCGTTTATGTAACTGAAGAGTTGCCTCATCCAAATGCAGTCACGGCCTCTTTGAACAGTTAGATAATGCTTGACTCGGTCTGATAATTAACCGATGTTGCTGGTAGTCTTGATGGAGATTCAAACTCTTTGAATCCGTGAACGGCGCCTATCAGCGACTAGTTTTAGGAACTTGACAATCAAGCTATATCCGCGAGCATCACTCTCTTGGAGTGGACTAAGCGTTAGGTTGCGAATCGTGGTCTAGCCCAAATGTTGCAGCAGTCTCCGATCCTGAGTATCCGAAATCTGAAGACCTACTTCTATACCTACGCGGGTGTGGTACGCGCTCTCGAGGGTATCGACCTAGACATCTACCCAGGAGAGACGGTTGGCATAGTGGGTGAAACGGGCTGTGGAAAATCTGTGACAGCACTTTCTGTTATGCAACTTGTGCCTAATCCTCCGGGAAAGATTGTGGATGGCGAGATTCTCTTCCATGGTGAGGATCTACTGAAGAAGAGCGAGCAGGATATGCGGGAGATTCGTGGGAAGAAGATTACGATGGTCTTCCAAGATCCGATGACGTACATGAACCCGGTTATGACGGTGGGAGATCAGATTGCGGAGGTGATCATGTTACATCAGGATCTGTCTAGCGATGGAGATGGGGTGGGTTCTGGCAACGGCGGTCGCCTTGGAATGAGCCGTAGGAGCGTGAAGAAGGTTGCCATGGAAAGGGCGATTGAAACTCTGAAACGTGTGCGCATGCCCTATCCTGAGAAGGTTTCTAAACAGTACCCTCATGAACTGAGTGGTGGAATGCGACAACGGGCCATGATTGCTATGGCTCTATCCTGTGGTCCAGACCTCCTGATTGCGGATGAGCCGACTACGGCGCTTGACGTTACAATCCAGGCCCAGATCCTCACTCTCTTGAATGAGTTGAAGAAAGAGATTGGGACCTCTGTTCTCCTCATCACACATGATCTAGGTATCGTGGCGGAAGTATGTGATCGAGTCGGCGTCATGTACGCCGGCAAGATTATCGAACTCGCACAGACCAGAGTTTTGTTTAGGAATCCATCTCACCCATACACGCAAGGATTACTCCGCGCAATTCCGAAACTTTATCGTGAGATGGAACAATTGGACATTATCCCAGGTTCTGTTCCGAACTTGATCAATCCGCCTTCCGGTTGCCGTTTTCATCCTCGATGTCAATTCGCCATGAAGGCATGCTCAGCAGAATCTCCACAACTTGCTGAGGTTGAAGGGAACCATCTAGTGAGCTGTTTCCTGTTTTCTCAGGCTAGAGAAAGAGAGGGAGAATGAGGCAGTTGACAGAAGCCCTACTTGAGGTGAAAGAACTCAAGAAGCATTTTCCAATTCAAGGTGGAGTGGTCAACAGAACGGTGGGATATGTTTACGCTGTTGACGGCGTCACTTTTGACGTTCGGAAGGGAGAGACGCTAGGCTTAGTGGGGGAATCTGGTTGCGGAAAGACCACTGTGGGTCGATGCGTCCTTCGCCTCCTTGAGCCGACGGGGGGTGAGGTACTGTTCGAGAACCGCGACATCTTGAGGCTCAAGGATGAGCAGATGCGAAAGTTGCGGGCTAATATGCAAATCGTCTTCCAAGACCCCTACGC
>CAYWMG010000135.1:0-4521 GCA_964459245.1 uncultured Candidatus Bathyarchaeia archaeon | reverse complement strand
AACGGGTGCGGTTGGTGCTTTTTTCTCTGGTTTTTTAGCTCTCGCTGTCGTCGTGCGTTTCGGAGTTGTTTTTGCTGGGGTTTTCTTGGATGTTCGCGGTTTTGAGGCGCGTTTTTTAGTGCTCATTTCTGTGCTTCCGCTTTGATCTTTGTCTCAACTGCTGAAAAGTTGGTTCCCAGTTCTTCTGGTTTTAGGTGGTTCTTCAAATATACTGCGAACATCTTCTTGTAAGCTTCAGGTTGATTTGCAATCAGTTTTGAATAGTTCACAATATGGCTTCCACGTAATCGATCATTAGACGGTATTGCATTCTCGCCTACTGGAATGGTCAGTCCAGCGTCAAGAGCACCTTTGGCTGCTGCGAAGATACGCGATCCTGACCCGCGAGTGTTTAGGCCGATGTCTAGTATCGCGTTCCCAACTCCTTTCACCTTCGCCTTCTTACCAATTAATAATCCGGTTAGGTATGCGGCAGGCAGGTTTCCGCATGCTGCTTTCCAGCCTAATTCTTTGAGTTCCGATGAGTGGGCTGATGCGAGCACTATGTCGCCTGAGGACTCTGCGCGAATGAGTTGTGCGGTTACATGTTTGTTTGTGGGTCGGATAACTAGTCGTGGGGTCCCTGATAGTACTAGTCGTCTTCTGGTTCGGTAATCAGTTCGGCCCTCTCTCCGTCGTCTGAATGGGAGGTTATACTTCGGTCCTTTTGCCATTTCTTGATCTACTTCTTTTAACGCGCCGATTCGAATTGCGAGATGGGGATGCAGGATTAAAGCGTTACGAGAGGAATCTCAGTAGACGTAGGCCAGAAGTCTACCGCCAGTCTTCGACGTACGGGCGTCCGCATGAGACACAACGCCCTTTGGCGTGCTCACTATTAAAACGCCTATATCGCGTGATGGAAGAAATCTTTCCTCCCAATGTTCTATGTCTTGAATTTTCATTGCAAATCTTGGTTTGATTACGCCGCATCGGTTGACTCGCCCTAATAGTTGGATGCGATATTTTCCCGCTCTGCCATCATCTATGAATTCGAACTCGCCCACGTATCCGTTCTTCTGCATGACGCGCAATACTTGACCCATCAATTTTGAGGCGGGCCAGGCTATGCATTCACGTTTATGGCGTCTTTCATTATTGTAAATCGTGTTCAACGCATGGGCTAGAGGATCAACTAAGGTCGTCTGTTATCACCTGCTTAGGTTCTCACTGCTCTCTTTGCACGTCCTGTCTGGCGTGCCGCAATCATTCCCACTTTCCTTCCGGGTGGAGTATTTCTCGAGACGGTTGTTGGTTTCCCTGCATGCTTGTGTCTGCCTCCGCCGTGTGGGTGTGAAGCTGCAATCATCTTCTGCCCTTTTGTCGTTGGCCAGACGCGTCCTCTGGATCTCATAAGTTTCTTCATAGTTCCAGCTTTCAGGAAGGGGCGCTCAGTCCTACCGGCGGCCGCTACTACGCCTATCATTGCTCTGCACCTGTCATTCATGTATACCGACTTACCAGAGGGAAGCTGAATTTCTGTTCCCTGTGGCGTGTGAGAGACTATGAGACAATAGGTGCCTGAGGCACGCGCGAGGCGTCCACCATCGCCAGGTCGTAACTCTACACTTGAGACATAGGTGCCTTCTGGAACCTTTCCTAGTGGAAGAATATTGCCAATGTCAGGTCTAGCATCTGAACCAATCGATATTCCCTGATTCAAGAATAGTCCTTCGGGAGCAGCGATACATGACGAGGTTCCGTTGGAGTACTCTATGAACGCTAATGGCGTTCCTCTTCCTCGCTCATGCAGGAACTCTTTCACTACGCCCTTCATTGCTTCTGATGAGGCCATTGGGAATCTTACTGGGGCTATGCGTCTGAAACTTCGTGAAACGAAGACGGAGCCTCCGCGCCCACGGCGCTGTACTCGAATCTGTTTACCCAATAATCTTCAAATCCATTCCTAGAGTGAGTATAGTGGTCGGCGAAGATTGCTACTTAAAATAAACATTGTGGTAGTTGAGTGAAGTTCTTTGATTCACAACGCGCCATCTTCAGTATCTTTGACGCCTAGCAGGAGGGTAATGTACCGATAGGTGTAATTCGAGCTTAAGCAAGATTGTTCGTGGAAGAATCTGGAACGCTGAAACCTCTAATGTCAATAACTTATCGCCGCGGAAAGTTAGAAGATCTTCAACGTTTTCGTTTTTCGGATGATCTCGGGATAGCCGCTGAGAGCATCGAGTTTAATGTGCTCGGGATGAGTCACGAGTTTTGGATAGCTGTGGAAGACAAAACTATCCTGGCCATAACGGTGCTGGGAAGAGCTATCCCTAACGAATTCACTGTCATCTACCTTCGCGTTGCTAATTCCCGAAAAGGCGACAGAATAGAAAGTTCATTGATCCGAACCATTTTGGAAACGTACTCCTCTTCTGAGATTTCCGTTGTCCCTTTTGCCGGAACCGAACAGTTCTATGAACGCCTAGGGTTCAAGAGAACCGCATGCTGGGAGATGCGGCGAAAATCTACGGTTCATTAAACCTAATGGACTGGGTCCCTAAGAGTCGATTTATCAGCAACGCAGCCATTCTCGTTGAGCAATGAAGCCGCTTTGGACTATTGGTAGTTTTGAGAGGAAAAGACGATCATGAGGATCGATTACGACAGAATCGCTTCGGAATACTCCCAACATCGTAAGGTGCATCCGGGCGTTCTTGCAGAACTAATCAGGGTTAGCGCAATTAGTAGCAACTCGAAGGTATTGGACGTGGGATGCGGGACGGGTAATTACTCTGTGGCGCTCAGAACTCTTGTCGGGTGCATGGTCTGGGCAGTGGATCCTTCAGAAGAGATGCTATCCAAGGCTAAAGAACGATCTGCCGAAATCAACTTCATCTCAGGGGAGGCTGAAAAACTGGATTTCTCACAGTCTTTTTTTGATATGGTGTTCTCGGTTGATGTAATTCATCATCTATCTAGCCAACTTGATTTCTTTAGAGAGGCATATCGTGTGCTTAACAGCCATGGGAGGATTTGTACGGTCACTGATTCTGAATGGATTATTCGCCATCGTGAACCACTCTCAGTTTACTTTCCGGAGACAGTTGAAATTGAATTGAAGAGGTATCCACGAATCGAGCAACTCAAGCGGATTATGATTCAAGTCGGATTTGGAGAAGTGAAGGAAACTGTGGTGGAGTTCGCCTACGAATTACGTAGCGCGCAAGCCTACCGTGACAAGGCCTTCTCGTCTCTTCACCTGATCTCCAAAGAAGCCTTTGAGGTTGGCATTGAAAGGATGGAACGAGATTTGCAGAGCGGCCCGATCAGATGCACTTCAAGGTATTCGCTTCTTTGGGGGAATAAACCAAGCTAAGTTGCGCTTGCGCAGTGGGCGGCGAGTGCGAAAACGACGACGGTTGAAAGTTCTATCCTCGCGCCTTTTTGAAGAACTGGAACGTAGAGGCATACGAAAACGTCAATCCCATGTATGTGTCCGTCGTCTTGTTTCATTTATCGGACGAAGGCGTTTCTGCCAGCGTAGGTTGCTCCTTTGCCAAGTTGCTCCTCGATACGAGTTAGTCTATTGTACTTCTCGACGCGTTCGCCTCGACATGGTGCTCCGCTCTTGAGATGGCCGGTACCCATGGCTACAGTGAGATCGGCTATGAAAGTGTCTACGGTTTCGCCGCTTCGATGAGAGACCATGGCACCCCACTTTGATTCCTTGGCTAGTTTGATGGCTGCGACTGTTTCGGTTAAAGTGCCTACTTGGTTGAGTTTGATGAGGACAGCGTTGGCGACGTCTTCTGCGATTCCTCGCTTAATGCGTTGGACGTTGGTAACGAATAGGTCGTCTCCAACCAGTTCAATCTTCCTTCCCAAGGCCTTGTTGAGCATTTTCCATCCATCCCAATCGTCCTCGGCTAAGCCGTCCTCTATTACGAGGAGAGGATACTTGTCTACCCATTCGGTGTACATGTCGATCATTTGTTCGGATGTTAACTTTCGATTCTCGGTGCGTAGATGATACATTCCGTTCTTGTAAAGGCCCGTTGAAGCTGGGTCTAGTGCGATAACAATGTCTCGGCCAGATGCGTATCCTGCCTTCTCAATAGCAGTCACTATGAGGTCTATCGCTTCATGGTTAGCCTTCAAGTTTGGTGCGAACCCTCCCTCATCTCCAACGGCCGTATTGTGGCCTTTCTCTTTCAAGATGCTTCGTAACGAGTGATACGTCTCGCTGCCCCATCGTAACGCCTCTCTGAAATTGGGTGCGCCTATGGGGGCTATCATGTATTCCTGGAAATCAGTGCCTTGCCAATTTGCGTGTGCACCTCCATTAAGTATGTTAAACATTGGAACCGGCAGAATGTGGGCGGTCTTGCCGGCTAGGTAACGGAAAAGCTCAAGATTTTGGCAGTTGGCTGCTGCCCGTGCTACCGCAAGACTGACCCCCAAGATAGCGTTGGCTCCCAGTCTACTCTTATTCGGCGTGCCATCAAGGTCAATCATCGTTTGATCTATCCTGGTCTG
>CAYWMG010000134.1:0-2998 GCA_964459245.1 uncultured Candidatus Bathyarchaeia archaeon | reverse complement strand
TCAGAAACATTTTGTGATGGATTAACGAACTTGCCCGGACTACCTAGCCAATTCCGTCCAAGGGAGGTTGCTTTCCCTTGGGAGGGCCCAACGAGTTACTACTCATATACGACTCCAAATAAGAAAGACCCTTTCGGTTTGTTTAACGGCGTTGGACCAGCACAAGCATGGTGGGTAGATCCACGAGGCAACACAGACCCAAGCACTGCTCTCGGATCTTCGTCTTCAGAATTCACTTTCCAGTTTGGTGAAGAAGACGTATACGGCGTTCCTACGAAATTTTCAGGCATGGTGCCACAAGTATTCGCAACTTGGACAGATAGTTTGAAACCTGGTAGATATTATGTGAGAGCATTTCTTAATGGCTACGTCCAAACGGGTATTGACGGCACCCTATTTGTGGATTACTCATTCGATGTGCCCTATGTTGGTCCCACGAATGTATACGTGCCAATCGATCTAATACCAACATGCGAAATTAACGTTACAGTTCATTTTCACGACATACCTGGCTCATTGGTAGATCGTCGGATTCAAGGACCCGACCCCGCTCGCTACCTTATTTCTGAAGCATTCGCTAGGGATGGAACCCTCGCGGCGTTCAACTTCACTAAAGTTAATGCAACACAATCATCAGCTTCAATTCTGTTAAACGGCCTTGGAATGGCAGGAAATCCTAAAATTATTTTCCCCCTAACGGACTCTAGAGAGCCAATCAAATATTCACTCGCAAGATACCGATCCCCAAACATCTACGCCTATCAAAACGTTTACCAAAATTCTACCGCCAGTATGGGCAATTATGACTATGGACTTCCAACGGACATTTATACGATCCGTGTCTTCATGAGAGGGTACATCCAAGCCCTCCCCCTTGCTAAGTCATTCAACGATTTAGATCAACCATTAACAGTTAATCTCGGAACAGGGTCGTGCATCTCGCAGGTAAGTCTCCACATGTATCGAGGCGGCAGTATCAACGCGACAGTAACATCAATTGACTGGCAGAGGCCCTCGGTGGAACGATACTGGGTCTGGAATGGTACTACAGTGAATATTTTGGTCTATGACATTTCCTCTACGAAATTCATTGACGTGATTAACTTCTGGGACGCTACCGCTACCTTAAACGGGGAGAGCGCTAGCGAAGCCGCCCCCCTGAACATAGGCGAGTGGATGATTCCCGTGCAAAACTCCATGTTCAAAAGTTTGCCGTGGCCAGACTGGCGTGGAAATAGTTTCTTATCCTCATTCGGGCCTGGTTCCAGTTACATAATGACAAACGGTTCAGTACAGGTTGATCGGTTTGGACCCGACCTTCCAATCTATATGACGTCGGCTTCATCCTTCTCGCCGAGTGCGCAGATATCATCCGATCCTGGTCAAACCCTCGTAACTTGGGATTTTGTGCAGGAAAATGTTCATGAGGGATTTCTGTACAACTTCACTTCCTATAGATATTCTTCAGGAACTGATAGCTATAGGTCGAATATTGCGATCTATCCTGGAACTTATGCCTTGAGCGGGTGGACCTATGGTTATGTTCAGGATAACATAGTTGATCTTTCACCAGGCGTGGATTTGGGAAGAGTGTACGTCGCTGTCCCTTGGTTGGGTCAGATGGCAGATGTCAATCTGAAGCTCATGATTGGAGTCAATATTACGCTTACGATGTTGTTCAAGACAGAGCAGATAATCTCTGGAATGCCATACAATTCTTCTGTCAGAATTCGCGTGTTTGACGATGTGGAGAGACTTGTCGCAGCAACTACTTTGATCTCATCTGACGCGGGAGAGTTGCTCCCTTCATCGAACTCCGCTGGGTTCTTTGCGAATGGTAACAAGATAGTAAACGACGCAATACCTGCGGGAACTACATTATTGACGTACAAGCATCTCGCGGGCTCCTTCGAATATATTGAACCAAACAGTCCGATAGCGAATGTTCGAACTGTCACGTTGTTCTCAGGAGACCACGGGATATGGGGAAGATCCACATACGAGGGAGGATATTCTGGCGAGTGGACTATAATGGTTGATATCGTGAATTGGTCTCAATTGATTTCTGGCTATCCGCCTGTTCAAGGGCTTCTTCAAGGTGAATCACCCTATTTCTTCCCATACAATCATCTAGGCCCGTATGGGGAAAAGCAATGGATCAAAGTCTCCAACGCCCCTCTAACCGGAGAAGCGTCAGCTGAATTTGAGTTAGATTTACGCGGCTATGTTCAGGCAACGATACTGGGAATGAATTGGGATGACGCTACGAGAACTCTGAGCTGGGCTAGTCTCCAAATCGTCGACAGCTCGAACTACCAGTATTACTGGTACAGTTGGGATGGGTGGGTTGACGGCTACCTGAACCCGGGCAGATACCAGGTGACTATATCAGAGTGGAGTAATAACGCAGGATACTGGCCGATTAAATTCGTTTTGCAAGTAAGCCCTGGTCAACAGGGCTCCATGAATTACATTCTAACCGAAAGCCAGATCCCGATCCTAGAATTACCAACACTCCCTCTGAACCTACTCTGCATATCCAATAGCGTGTCTAATTCGGGTTTATTTGATGAAGAAACGTAAATGATAACACACATGATATTGTTGATCAGGAAGCAACCATCGAAGAGCTACGCGAGTAGAACAAAGAAACTATAAACTTTCAGATCTCATTTCTTTACAAGGACAATTCATGTGAAAGCTAGCGAACTTACATTGTTCGCACTGAGAGCTTTAAGGCAATAGGCACGAGGATTATACAGAATACCAAGAGCACTAGCAGATCACTTCCAATAGCCGGTAACCCAAGGCCAAGATAGATTACCCTTCGAAGGGCGTCATTACCGTAGGACCATGGTAGAGCTAACGCAATTCTTTTTCCGCTCGGAGCTAACAACAAGGGGGACGTGCCTGTGCCCGCTAGCGTGAAAAGCGGGAATGTCATGGCTATTTCAAGAACGGTCAACGTTGAGGAACTGCGAACTCTTGAGGATATCAC
>CAYWMG010000133.1:0-1829 GCA_964459245.1 uncultured Candidatus Bathyarchaeia archaeon | reverse complement strand
AACAATTGTCCCAATAATAATCGAATTGTCAGTTTCTCTTTGCCTTGTATAACGGAATGAGCTGCCATCGTTACCACGACGAAGGTGTAGAAGATAAAGGTCCCTGCAGCTACTGGGATGAACAAATATCCATACGAGATGGAAAACGCGTAGACACCGAGGAAGAGTGCTCCGAGGAAGTAAGATGAATCTGGTTTATCGTGCCGAAAGGTTGTTGGTCTTATCACCGCTAACATTAGCAGAGTCGCAAGACCGCTGACAAACCTTACAACGGTCAGGAGAAATGGTGAAACTCCGCTAATGAGAACCAAGTATCGGGTCATCACACTATTAGCAGCAAAGCACATCATGATCACCAACAGCACTGGCCAGACAAGGTTTGTGTGAGTTGCTTTCCTCAGTTCTCTCTCTTCCTCCGTTAGTTCAAATTCCAAATGCTCTTTTTACCACGCGGAAATATTCTTTCGCATAATGCGCGCTTAAGACATGTTAGGAAATATGCGTCATAGAATTTGCACAAATCTAGACATTGGGGTTTTAACGATACCGATTAAGAATGCCGTACGTTGGATTGAAATATTCGTAATTAGAACTTTACTTGGGAGTTCTTGTGCCAGGCAAGCGAGTCGCTTTTCAAGGCGAGCATGGAGCGTATAGTGAGCAAGCGGTCTTGACGTTCTTCGGAGAGGCCGACCCAAAACCCTGTCGTACTGTACGTCAGGTCTTCGAAGCGGTTGAGGAGCGATCCTGTGAATTTGGCCTTGTTCCTGCCGAAAACTCGTTGGAAGGAAGTGTAACTCAAACATATGATTCACTATTGGAATCTTCGCTGAAGATTCGCGGTGAAATAAAGCTTAGAATAATTCACTGCCTCCTCGCACTCCCAAACACCAAAATCTCGGACATCCGCGAGGTATACTCCCATCCTCAAGCTCTGGCGCAGTGTTCAATTTTTCTCAAAACTCTAGATGCAGAGTGTATCCCGTCGTATGATACTGCTGGAAGCGCCAAGATGATTAGGGAGAAGCAAATTGGAAATGCCGCAGCAATTGCGAGCGAGCGTTCTGCTCATACTTATGGTTTGACGATTTTGCAGCATAACATAGAGGACTCCGCTGAAAACTATACGCGATTCTTCATAATAGGCTGGCTTGATGCGTCGAGAGGGGAGAAGAATAAAACTTCCATTGCATTTCGAACAAAACATGTCCCCGGCTCCTTGTGCAACGTTATAGGAGAACTGGCTCGGAGGGGAATTAACCTCACGAAAATCGAGTCGAGACCCGTTAGAACTACCCCATGGGAGTACAGTTTCTTCGTCGACTTTGAGGGGCATGCCGAGGAAAAACCTTGCGCTGAGGCGCTTGATGCAATGAAAACCCTCACAACGCATTTACGAGTGCTCGGGAGCTACCCTAGTGCAACTTAACCGGATAATCCCATATCTGCCGGCCAGTGAGCTGGAGCAGTTGTGGCGCTGCTCTCAAGAATGAACTTTAGCAGAGGATAACGATGACTAGGAAGCATCATGCACTCTTCGTATGCTCTGCTAATCTTCAGCGAAGCCCGACCGCTGAGAGAGCTTTTCAAAATTGGAAAGATATGTGGGAGACCAAATCAGCGGGCACCATGCCAGTGGAATACGGGCGACCGTTAACTCAGGAACTTATAGACTGGGCGGACGTGATTATCGTTATGGAAACACATCACGCTGGTTACATTCTGTCAAACTTTCAAACTGACAGGACGAAAATTAAAGTATTAGGCATAGCCGACGTGTATTATCGGGATGATCCTAAGTTAATCCGTCAGCTCGAAATGAAAGTCAT
>CAYWMG010000132.1:0-6054 GCA_964459245.1 uncultured Candidatus Bathyarchaeia archaeon | reverse complement strand
CGTCTCAGGAGTTTCATGTGCAAAAGGTGTCGTACTTACGAATCTGAACACTTCACTAGCGCCTTTGTGGAAATATGGCGATAAACCGAGCTGTTCGAAAGTTGATGCGATCTCGTCCATCTCTCCAACCCAACGACGTGCCTTGACAGGTATGCTCGGTAGTTGTTTCTCCATCTGCTTGTATGCGGTAGGTTGGCTGAAGAGAAACTCTTCTTTGAGTTCTTTTGACAGACCAATCGCTTCAGCTGCAGTAAGCAGCGTTATCCAGAGTGCTTGTGATCCTTTGGTCCAGGCAGCGTAGCACATCTTGATACCTGAGGCTTGACCGACTCTGTTGCCGATGATGCGAACTTTGATGCCCTTTCCATCAAGTTGAGTCATTATATTGGCGTGAGGGCCACTTGTATAGAATCGAGGCGGTTCTCCCTTGCCGGGGGGGTTACCAATAATTGATGCATCAACGAAACGTCCTCCCGCTTCTGTAATTATGGAATCAATCCTCTTAACGGTCAGAGGAGAGACCGCGTTGCAGTCAGCAAAATAGTTCTTGAGGTTGCCTGTTCGTAAGACGCCTGCGACTTGCCTCGCTAGGTTAATGGTTTCTGAGGGAGGGATGATGGACAGGATGAGGTCTGATTGTTTCGCTAATTCTTGAAGACTCGGAATCTCTTCAATTCCAACGCTACGACTCAGAGCCTTAGTACGGTCACTCCTTCCGCTAAGGCAAGTTATGACGCGCAGGCCATGTTCTCGGAGTACTCGACCTACAGCATGCCCCATATCTCCGGGACTGATGATTGCAACGGTACTGATGGACAATTTTTTCACATTCAGAATTATGGTGTGCGAATAGAATAAGCTTCTGAAGAACCGCGATGATGGAAGAGAAGGTGAACTCTCATGACTGACCGTCTAGCTTGCGATAGGTGGGCGTCATGTGAAGTGGTTACGGCGAACAGGTTGCTTCGAATCGCATCGCTATCCCAATAACACTAACACGTTGATCCCTGGGTGCAAGTGCCGAAGTTAGAGGTTGAAGTGATGGTTGTAGTGTTCGCTGATGCTGTAGTGGTAGCGGGTGTGGAGATGTAGGTGGTTATGATAGTGGTCGTATAGGAACCTGTAGTGGATTCGGTGGTTGTGGTCATTATCGTTAGCGTCCGAGTGCCGGTGACGGATTCAGGCGATAGTGCAGTTTCAGTAGTGGTGGCTGTCTCCGTGTTTTTCAGAAAAAGAGTTGAAACAAGGGTTGTGGTGAAAGTTATCGTACTGCAAGGTAGACCGGGTTGGCAGGCGGTAGTGGTAGACGTAACGGTTCTGGCAGATGTTGCCGTGACCGGCTGTACGTATACCACTGTCGCGGTGGATGTGGGATGGACAACGTTCAATCCAAGGCTTGTCGTAGTCGAGGTCAGTGATGATGTGAGCGTCGTAGCTGAAGTGAAGGGTAATTCCTCCGTAGTTGTAGTAGCAGTAGAAGTGAGAAGAGTGGATGGAGGGGTAGCGATGACAATATTTCCGAAACTTGTAGCATCTCCGCTAAAATACATAGGGCCTAGGCAGTTGTTTGGAAAGCTTCCCCCATTGTTAGCAGTCTCATCGAAATAGGCGAAGCACCATCCGACAGTGTCTCCAAAGTGGAGACAGAAGTCCCGAGAGTCCCCGGAGCAGAGCGGGTGGGAGATCTCGTACACCGAACCGAGACCACCCATCTTTCTGATGCCAACGCCATTTTGTACAGCATCATCCACCACCGTCGACGTTGTCCCGGAATGACAGTAATTGGAATCCACAAACATTCCTGGAACAGCACCGTTCATTACAAGAGCCTCATCCGTTGTCCCACTGATGCAAGGTGCAATTACGCCAGAATGATTATTGTCAAAGTAGATATAGAATGAGTCGTGCGCATTATTTGTTGTGTCCGCCACTTCTAATGCCAGGTACAAGTTAACGACGTCGTTTGTTTCACAGAACCTAAACGCATATCCCACGTTTGGAAGGGAGTTTGTTATGCAGGAGCCATACTTGCCTGGTGAAATGACGCCGTCCACTATAGCCGTCCCCCACGCTGAGAGAGTTGGGCCGCTACCTGCACTCGCTAATTGAAGGGGGTTGTGTGGATACGGAATCAGCAGGACGCTTACCAGTATAAGTAGGATAATACTGAACCGGCTACCATAGCGTAACTTGAACTGGCGTGTCAAGACTATGTTAAGACCGCTCAAAAAATTCGAGATTCCCTATTTAGCCAATTCCGACCATGACACTCTAATACCATGTGAATGGAATGATTACGCTCGTCAGATTTACAGCTTCATGTCAACCGGCAGAGTATAAATGAACTTCATCCCAGTTTTCAGACGGGTTATGGGTTAGCATGGGTAGGTTAACGTGTGAGCGGCTTGTGAGTTGAACGAATCAACATCGAACTGGGTTTGGTGTTAGAGTTTTTTTATATTTTTTCAAGATTTCTTGGACTCGATCTAATGGAATGGCGTGTCGAGTATTTCCGTCTCTGCCTACCATTGTCTCGGCTTTGAAGAGGGCGTTGAGGATGGATTCTTCGGTGGCTTCGATGACGGCTCGATAAACGCTGTTAAGCCATCTCTCTTCAGTTTTAGGGTCCTGTGCACGATCGAGCGTAGGCTCTTTCTTCTTCATCTCCCTGAAGCTATGCTGGTAAAGTCCGTCCAGGTCTCGTTTTCCCGTGGAGAAGGCTATGATGAAATCACCACTCCCATCTCCTCCGTAGGATCCTGTTCTGGCAAGCCCTAGCATGCCCCGTTTGGCGACTTTACAGAGTTGCCGTGAGTTAAGATCCAAGTCCGTAGCAATGTACAACATGCAGGATCCGCCACCAACCGGATCTGGAGTTCCCCCGTAATTCTCTAATTCTTTCCCGACTGGAACGCCGTCGATCACTAAATCTCTCCGGTTTCCAAAGTTAAGCTGAACGAGGGCTCCCAAAGTGAAATAATCAGTTCTTCTCGAGGCAGTGCCTATGCCGCCCTTGAATTCGTAACCAGACATGGGCGTTCCGCCTCCAACGTTTCCTTCCTCTACTTCCTTCTTCCCTTCGTGACTTCGCGCTTTGTCCAAGGCCTCGTAAACTTCCTTCCTGCCTACATATCGTCCCCAAGAATCGTTCAGAAAACTGCCACGGGTCTCCCCCACAAACGGATTCAACGTTACGGGTTTCACAGTATACCGCTCATGCATGTAGTCGAAGAGCGCATCCGCAACTCTCCACACATTCCACGTATCCGTTGATAGTATGGGAGTCTCCAATACGCCCGATTGTTCGATCTGAGGTATTCCCACCGCCTTGCCGTACCCATTGAAGACGTGGAAGCCAACCCGAACCCTTTCAGAATAGATCTCACCATCGTGCGGGGTTATGGCAGTGACTCCTGTCCTTACAGGACCCTTCCCAGGAATTAGTGGTCCTTCCCCACGAATTAACGTTGAATGACCAACTCCCACACCATCAACATCAGTGATTGCATTACGTTTCCCCGTCTCAATCTCTCCAATCAGGATACCAAGGTCTCTGGCTCTAACACGTTTCACAATCAACTACCACACTCGAACTTGGACCAATATGGCACTAATATGAACTCTTGGCTTCAGGAGGCGACTATTGCAACTAGAGAAGGTGCTTCTCTCATCGATTCGTTAGTTGTAGAGAGCTATATGGCTGCATTCTTGGTATCCTTCAGACCGAAGCCTGTTATAGCCACGACCGTCGACTCGTTGTGGTCTATCGCTCCTGTATAGAGGAGTTTCTCTAGGCCAGCTAATGCTGCGCATGAAGTTGGTTCTGCGAAGAGCCCTTCGTTCCGCGCTAGGTCCCTCTGATGTCGACGGATCGCTTGATCACTTACTCCAACAGCTTGCCCTTTGCTTCTTCGTAAGACTTGAAGGACTTGGTGCCCTCTTGCTGGGTTTGAGATTCTTATTCCGCCAGCAATGGTCTCACCTTCTAGCGATGGAGTTATCTTCATCGCGCCTTTTTGAAAAGCCTGAACGATAGGCATGCAGGCTTCGGACTGCACGCAGTGAAATTTTGGAAGGCCTTCAATCCAGCCTAGATGTAAGAGTTCTTCGAATCCTTTCCAGGCTCCTAGAAGCAGCGTGCCCCCGCCTACTGGGAAGACCAGATGGTTTGGAACTTTCCAATCAAGGTCTTCGGCGATTTCGAATGCAAAGGTCTTCATGCCCTCTAGGAAGAAGGGGTTCAGACCGTGTGACGCGTAGTAGGTTCCTGTTCTTCGGCTAGCGTCCTCAGCTGCCGTGGCGACGTTGGTACGTGATCCAGCAATCGGTTTGATGTTTGCTCCGTAGAGTCTTGCTTGAAGAAGTTTCTCGCTGGGCGCTGCGGCTGGAACGTACAAGGTGCATTTGATTTCAGCGGCCGCACAATAAGCTGCAAGAGAAGCTCCAGCGTTTCCGGAAGAATCCTCCATGACCTCCGTAATGTTTAGCTCCTTCAACTTCGAGACGCATACCGTGCTTCCTCTGTCTTTGAAGGCGCCTGTGGGATTCAAGTAATCCAACTTCAAAGAGATCTGAGATGATTTCATGAGTGATCCGTAACGTGGAGTCTTCTGGATTGGCGTTACTCCTTCACCAAGCGAGACTATGCAGTTATCGTGCCTGATCGGCAAGAGTTCACGATACCTCCATAAAGAGTGGGGTTTTCCTTTCAACGATTCCTTGCTAATCCTACGCTTAATCTCGGCCGAGTCGTATTTGACATCGAGAACATCACCGCACTTTTCGCAGACTATGGCTTTTTGATTCAAAGAATACGAAGCTCCACAGGCACTACACGTTAGATTGAGCGCGAACATTTTTGATGCGTGGGCAAAGAATTCAATTAAGCATATATCAGTTCGCGCTTGCGAACTTTTGAAATGCCTTCACGGGTTCTATGCGTGATGCTCAGTATGTCCTGTTCAAATGAATAGATGAAATGGCGAATGGATGATTGATAGCTTTCAAGCATCTTTCCTTTGGCTTCCAGGCTTATTCACGAAACAAAGACCGATTCAGCCGCGGAAGTTTTCACTCATCGCAATTGCAGTGTGGTGATCTCAAGTGACATCGTGTTAATGGCATTGAAGGAACATTAATTTCCCTTGCGAACCTTTTTTTGGTTTCTCTTGTACTCTCTTTCGAGTGCAGCGCCGTACTTGCCCCACATCTGATCGAGATGTTGAAGAAGTCCTGCCTTGGTGGAGGTGGGGGTCATCTTCCACTTGGCTTTGAAGCGTATCTCGAGCTTGGTACTGCTAGGTCCGAGCTTCCTTAGATGATAGTGCCCTATTGTGTCGCGTTCGGCTCGTATTGAGTTAAGATCCCAACTCTTCGGAGGATGAAACGTAACTATGTTAATGAAGGTTCCAACGTTGGAACCTTTCGGTTGGTTGATGAAAACTGCTCTACTCTTCGTTTTCTCTAAGATTAATCTTCGTGCTTTGACGCCTATGATTTTGAAGTCGTCTTCTCTATAATCAGTACACCAATCATATACGAACCGAAGCGGGGCAGTGAAAGTTTTGGAGAACCGGTAACTGACAAACGCTCTCTTCAAGTTCTAATCTAACCTACCATCCTAAAGACGAGGAGTTTGATTGAAAAAGCTATCTTAGTCGTCGTTTTAGCTGAGAGAGCTGAATGAACGATTCAGTTACGTGGATAAAGGATTGTGCCCACATGGAGTGTGAGTGCTTTTGAGTTTAAGTATAAATTTGAATGCGCAATTTGATGATCACCGACAGCATCAAAGGTAATTTGAATGGTGACGGATAGAAAGTTTTGCCGTTTTAACAAACAGGTTGAGAATCTCGGTATGCCGGAGCCTCCTGAAGGAGGACTTTGCTTGTCTGCCTTCCTAGTCATCACAGATGAGCGGAATGCGAACAGTGTGTTGATGGGGCATCTTAATCCGAAAGCCTCTTGGGATCATATCGGAGCCTTGGATGCATCCAGAGTTGAAGTTCACAGTAAAGGTTGGATGCTCCCCTCGTCGCATCTCTTAGTGTACGA
>CAYWMG010000131.1:0-3441 GCA_964459245.1 uncultured Candidatus Bathyarchaeia archaeon | reverse complement strand
AAGTCGGCGGCATAAGAAGATCAACGTGCTCTAAAGAATCGTATAACCTCACAACCCTCACCAGATCAGCTTCGGTCGCTTCCCTGTAGACGTACTCATTGCTATTCTCATCCCAAAGGCATAGCTTCGGCATGGCTGTACTGAAACATCCATACGCCGTGTGTCCATCAAATACTATATCATCCTCTTCCTTTCTGCCAGCTAAGAAGAAGCTTTTTGGAGCTTTCCTTATGAACTCATTAACAACATCCGAAGGAAAGTGAACGATCTTCTTATCGTATTCGACTTCGCAGCCGTTACTTTCGGCGACCTTCAATAAGTCGGCATTCTCGATGTATGTACCAACATCCTCAATTACTTTGATCGATTCAATTGCAAAGCGGTCCACCTCATCCTTAGTCAGCGGCCTCCAGCGTCTCTTCTCGGAAGGAAGTACTATGCCTTTCCTCGGCAACTCAATATCCCCGACTAGAGTCCTGATCTGACGCCTTAATCCTTTCGCATCTTCTCCACCGGCCGAGAGGAGATGGTTTATGCATTTTTCTGTGGTAAATGGCTTTAGAATTCTTACCTAGACTTCGAAAACATTCAGTTTGTGATTAGTGATCAGATTCGAGTAATTGGCTGCGTCTTTTCAGAAGCTGGTTTACATTCGGGAAATGATCAGGGTCTCTATGAGGCAGGAATAAGGCGTCTGTGAATTCATCGTTAAAATCCTTCTCCGCAGCGAGCTCCACATACTCAATCTGTTTCGCAATTTGAGCCGCCTTTTCTCGGATATGTCTCGAGAGCAAAGCCATCCTCGCTCCTGAGCCGGCGGCGTTTCCTACGAATCGAATGCGGCTGAGCGTGACGTCCGGATACATCCCAACAGTAAGAGCGCTTTGAGGGTCAACATATGTTCCAAAGGCACCGGCCAAATATACGGTCGCTATGTCACTATCATTGATGTGCATGTGTTTCTTCAAGATAGATGCTCCTGCGTAAATGGCGGCCTTCGCTAGCTGTATCTGTTGTATATCGTATTGATTGACAACGATGTCAGTTCTTGTTACACTATCTTTGCCCCATACGAGTACGTACTCTATGGAGTTATTCTTGGTCCGGATTCGAGGTGTCTGCGCAGTTGGGTTGAGCTTTCCTTTCTGATCGACTAGTTTGCACTGGAGTAAAGATGAGACAACGTCGAGGATACCGGACCCGCAAATCCCTCTTGGAGCGGCATCCCCAATGGTTTGGTATCCTGGTTCAAGATCTTGAGGGTTAATGTAAACTCGTTCTATTGCTCCCGTCTCAGCTCGCATGCCATGGGTCACGCATCCTCCTTCTAATGCAGGTCCAGATGCGCAGGAGCACGACATGAGCCTGTGCCTGTCCCCAAGCACGATCTCTGTGTTGGTTCCAACGTCTATCAAGAGACAGGGTTTTTCTGATTCGTAAATCTTGGTTGCAAGTACGTCAGCGAGAGCGTCTCCTCCCACGAATCCGGCAACGATTGGAAGCAAATAGACGTATGCACTACGGTTGGCATGGAGCCCTATTTCATCAGCCCGAAGGGTTATGGCAGTTCGAATGGCTGGAGGATATGGAGCTAATGCAATATATTTTGGGTCTATTCCCAGGAACAGATGATGCATTGCTGTATTTCCCACAGCAACTATCTCGTAAACTTCCGTCGTCGGAATTGTTGCGGACCTGCAGACCTCGCTAAGCAGCTTATTGACTGCAGCAACAACGACTCCCTGTAACTTTTTCAAGTTGTCACTGTTTCCAGCGTATGAAATCCTCGAGATGATGTCGTCGCCAAAAGTGATCTGTGGGTTTGAACACGAGGCTGTGGCGACAACTTTTCCTTCATTGAGACTCATTAAGTAAGCTGCTAGCTTAGTTGATCCTATGTCGACGGCCAGACCATACGGAACACGCCCGCAGTCTCCCGGTTGTACGCGGATGATTTCTTCATTTGCGTAAATGGTAGCGGTTACAACCCAGTTCCCTGTTCTGATCGCAGGAGGCAACTCACTCAACGCGTGGTAGCTGAAAGTTAAGTTCTCACGATTCATCTCTTGGGTCGCTGCTCTCTGCAGTATCTCAGCGTCGGATTGTATGTGTTGAAGGGTGGCTGGTGTCAGGTGAAATACATATTTCTTGACCGCGGGATTTAATGGCACGCTTGTTTGTACTCCGGCCACAAGGAGTCTCTGATGCTCCACACTACTCTCTGGGGGCACGTCAACTACGACTGTTCCCTCTCTCTTCATTCTCGCACAGCACGCGAGGCGATATCCTCTGCGTAAGTCATCATCTGAGAGAGATATCCTCTCGATTGAAGATACCTGATCGAGGTTTTCTTCTCCGTCCAAAACCGCAACTCTGCATTTAGCACACAGCCCCTTTCCACCACAAATCGCAGAGATTCCGATCTCAGAGCGGTTAGCTGCTTCAAGAAGTGTATCCCCCTCCGACAGGATTGTTGTCACATCATGTTTCTTGAAGTAGACTTTTGCTTGATGCGTTCTGGAACTCTGTGTGGTCATCAGCAGATTATCTCCGTAGTTAAGGTGTTCAAAGTATCTGGCAGTGAACTAGGAAAGTTTGCTGCCTGTATCCAGGCTTGATTTGCTCACATTTATTGCTCGTGGTCTGAGTGCAATTAGCAAGACGTTGTTATTTAGGGGAGTCGTTAGCAGGCTTGGTATTGGAATGTCATTGCCTCTCGTGTGAAATTAACTACACAAGACTACCAGTGGTCATGGGGTTCTGTTTTCCTCAGGTCTAAGTCGGCCGCTGCTACGTCTAACGAATTCCTTTGCGCTGAACAAGATCAAGTAATCCGCTACTCCGACTTCTTGGGATAACTTCTTAACAAATTCTTTCACGGTCTTTCGTTTGAATCCATGAATCACTGTGTAAAGGTTGTATTCCCACTTGTTAGGTATGGTCCGACGTTCGTAACAGTGAGTTACGTCTTTGAGGCTTGAGATGAATTCCGCGACTTCTTGAATACGGTTGTTGGGAACAGCCCAGACTACAATCGCGTTTGCGATTATGCCGACCTTTCTCTTCCAGAGGAAGACCCCAAATTTTCTAATGACGTTTTGTTCCTGTAGTCTTTGCAGTCGTTCTACGACTTCATCAGGCTTGATTTCAAGATGCTTGGCTATGGCGGTAAAGGGCTCCTTCACCAGGGGTATTCCGTCCTGGAGTGCAAGCAGGATTTCAATGTCGACGCTGTCCATCGTTCATCACATATGTGAAGGCTCTAAACGAGTTGGAAACGGACGTCTATCTTGAATATCTTAGTGGGTCGAAGATCCAGTATGTCGGTCTCCGGAATATCTGATTCGCGCCTTATGTTTTGAAGTATCTTCTCTAATGCGACTTCATCGTGGGCTGTCACTGTAAACCAGAAGTTATACTCGTGTTCGCGTTGGTGACAGT
>CAYWMG010000130.1:0-2358 GCA_964459245.1 uncultured Candidatus Bathyarchaeia archaeon | reverse complement strand
GTCCCCTCCTTAGCGCAAGCTCCAAGCCTTCAGTTTTCAGTAAATTCACCCACAAAGCTGCAGGCTCTGTGGAAATTTCAATACATGATTCAAGTTGTGTCGTCTTATGGAACGCCTCAAGGATCAGGGTGGTATGATGCTGGGTCTTTGGCGCGGCTTTCAATTCAGCCCGAAGTTGATTACAATAACAAGACGCGCCGAATATTCACAGGATGGACAGGTAACGTTTCCAGCAATAGCGCTGACCTCACATTGACCGCTAACAAGCCGATAAACGTAGCAGCAAAGTGGACAACGCAATACGAAATCACATTCAAAGTTGTCGGCCTTCCGAACTCTACATACGTCACGATAAACGTCAATGATCAAAACTATCAGATAGCCCCGAATAAACCCTACTCAGCTTGGTACAACCAAGGCCAGATCCTGAACCCAACCACTAACCAGACCGTAATGACGTTCTTCCAATTCTCAAATTGGCGCGACTCCAATGGTTCCAATATAGCCAACTCAATAACTGTGAACTCCCCAGCAGAATACACGGCGTCCTACCAGTTCTCATTCTGTATTTGGAATTGCAAAAAATAGACAGGCGCACACTGAGACTTACTAGAACTGCTCAGGCATGTCCGATAGAAAGCGTTTGTTCAAAGCATAATATACGGTCGCCATGAAAACTCCAACGAAAGTAAGCAACATGCCAACAACCGTTAGCACAGTGACCCACGGAACCTGAACATAGACGTTCATGAATTGCGATGGGCCTAACCCTGAATTGCCGAGCAACACCAAGTACGGGTATCTGCCTCCATCATTCAAGAACTCCCCCACAAGCGCCACCATGATTGCCACAGGCCCTAGGGTAACCGCGTATCTTGGCACCTTACCATTTCCACGGTTAATACTCCTCCAGGTCTTGATAGAAACTAGCACTAGGAACATGATCAATGATAACTTCAAGATGAAGAGTGGCGCCACATCAAATGTTGAACCTGCCAACCCAAGAATATTAGAGTACAGCAACGGTGCTTTACTGTTCAAATTTGCCAAGTAGGATGGCCCCAGTATACCTTGCGCGCAGAGGAAGAGCACGCCATGCCAGAGACCGATCCATGCAAACTTCGGATTCACATTACCCTTAATGGTGAAGAAGGACGCGACTATGAAGCCTCCTATCGACAAGGCGCCAAACCAAGTGTGTAACGCCAGGAATGGGTAAAGCGGGTTGAAGAATACAGCTATGCGTGCAATATCCTTCATACCCTGCAAAGCCATTCCCAACGCGTATGGGTAAGTTATCTCTGCAAAGATATACCTGAACCCGAAAGGAACCCCGAAACCAGAAACAGCCATCACAAAACCGAGAACGGTATGCAGACCCGGTCGAATCTTACCCCACGTATACCAGAATAATGCGATGGCGGGAATACGAATGAGTATAGAAGAGAGGGCTATGAGTATCGGTAGGAAGAATACGTCAGTTGCGATGATCATCAGCGTCGGAAAGAGCCCAGCCAAGATGACTGTTATGATTGTCCCCCAAACGCCACTGAACAATTCATGAATAATCAGTATCTTGAACACCCTCCTCGACATCACTTCCAAATCCGGTTTGCGTTTGAACCATGCAAGGAAACGGGCCATCGCTGAGATCCAGCCAGTCCCAAGCGTAATGTTCACTATTATTATGTGAACAATTACTGCAACGCCAAGAATTGTGAATCCTAGAAATTCCGCGTTATCCAACTCACTCCACTCCTGCTCCCTTCTTCAGGAGTTCAATGAACTTCAATCGCCTCGTCGAGACCACGTAGATGCCGTAGACTCCCACTATTGCCACAGCGACGAAGAGTGAGGCGAAGATTATGACGATCGGTCCGATAGGAACGGGAGTCACTAACTCTTCTGGGTACAATAAGCCGTAAACCGTCCAGGGCTTTCGCCCATCTTCACGAACAAACCATCCAAGACCACTCGCGAAGATTGATGCAACCACGACGAGGAACGAAAGCAGAAAGACGATCTTCCGATCACTCAGACGACTAAACACACGCCTTGCAAGCCT
Source organism: uncultured Candidatus Bathyarchaeia archaeon (assembly GCA_964459245.1). Lineage (GTDB taxonomy): Archaea > Thermoproteota > Bathyarchaeia > 40CM-2-53-6 > 40CM-2-53-6 > FEN-987. The sequence goes on along the minus strand of CAYWMG010000130.1, from coordinate 293 downwards.
CGCCAAGATACGAATGTTAAAAATTAATGCAACCAGCCCCAACAAGGCAACCAAGTCCAAAATTCCGAAAACCATCTTCAGATAATATACCGCATTGATCAGATGCAGGCGTGACTCAGAACTGGATAAGTCGGATAGGCAGAGAGATTTCAAGCTCACGGGCGATATGGAGCCTAACGTTACGTTGGGGGTTAGAGAAGCCAAGTCTCCTAAAGTCATACTGCCGAGTGAGTCACATTGCTTCCTGAGCGTATCGAACCCCACTATGGGATGCTGTGGATCTCCATACGCCA
>CAYWMG010000129.1:0-4002 GCA_964459245.1 uncultured Candidatus Bathyarchaeia archaeon | reverse complement strand
TGACTTCTCGGCCTGTGCCTATGTTCACTGGTTCAGCTTTGTTGTATCGTTCAGTCGCTAAGATTATTGCTTCTGCGGCATCTTTCACATATAGGAACTCTCTAAATGCTTTTCCTGTTCCCCAGACTGTGACTTTGGATTCTTTTGAATTCTCTGCTTGTACGAATTTTCTTATGAGCGCGGGAATTACGTGCGACGATTCGGGGTTGAAGTTGTCACGTGGGCCGTACAAATTGACGGGGAGCAGATAGATGATGTTCATTCCGTACTGTTGACGGTAAGATTGGGCCATTACCAAAAGTGACTTTTTGGCAATTCCGTATGGGGCATTTGTTTCCTCTGGATAGCCATTCCATAAATCTTGCTCTTTGAATGGTACTTTTGCATACTTGGGATAGGCGCAGACAGTCCCGACCTGGACAAATTTTTTCACTCCAGATTCCCGCGCGCTTTCAATCATGTTAAGGCCCATTAGGGCATTGTCGTAGAATAAGCTTCCAGGATATTTCTGGTTGTAACCGATTCCTCCAACTTTTGCCGCTAAATGAACCACAACATCTGCATTCTTCGTTATTTGTCTGCATTGTTCAAAATTTTTCAGGTCGACTTCGCGACTTCTCGGGACGATTAATTGGTCGCGGTCAACATCTCGTTGGTCGACTAAATTGTCAATTACGTGTGATCCGAGGAAGCCGGATCCTCCGGTTATGAGAATCTTCTTGCCCTTCCAATAGTCTGGGTTAGTCAACCTTCCACCACTTTGATGGAAACTTTTGTTGTACAACTCTATCTCCTTCTCCGATAGAGTTTAATCCGGAAGCTCTCATGTCGGCATCCACCATTATTTTCACAAGGTTCTCAAAGGTAACCTTTGGTTTCCAGTTCAATGTCTTTCTGGCTTTGCTCGCATCGGCGACAAGCAGGTCAACTTCCGTAGGTCGAAAGTATCTAGAGTCTATCTCCACATGCTTCTTGAAGTCGAGTCCGACGTAGTTGAAGGCGGTGCTGAGGAATTCACGAACTGAGTGTGGGTCACCCGTCCCAATCACTAAATCGTCAGCTGTTTTGACTTGAAGCATCTTATGCATAATCTCGACGTATTCGGGTGCAAAGCCCCAATCTCTTTTTGCGTCGAGGTTTCCAAGGAACAATTTCGATTGCTTCTTTGCGAGTATGTTAGCGATGGCTTTCGTTATTTTCCTAGTAACGAACGTCTCTCCTCGTCTGGGCGATTCATGGTTGAAGAGTATTCCGTTGCTTGCGAATAATCCATAACCTTCACGGTAGTTTGCGGTCATCCAGAAGCTGTAGGCCTTTGCGCAGGCATAAGGACTTCTTGGGTGAAATGGAGTCAGTTCATTCTGGGGAGGATGACTAGCGCCAAAGATTTCACTGCTTGAGGCTTGATAAAATTTGATTTTTAAACCGGTCCGACGGAGCATCTCTAGTATTCTGGTCGTAGCTAGAGCTGAAATATTTCCAGTATATCCCGGAATGTCGAAGCTAACTCGCACATGGCTTTGGGCTCCGAGATGGTAAATCTCGTCTGGTTTGACGTTATAGATGATGTTTGATAATTGTTCCGCATCGGATAAGTCTCCATAGTGGAGGAAGAGGTGTGCGTTCTCCGTATGGGGATCCACTAGGATATGATCTATTCTTGAAGTGTTGAAGGTGCTCGCTCTTCGTATTATGCCGTGCACTTCATAACCGATACTTAGCAGGAATTCAGCAAGGTAGGATCCGTCCTGGCCCGTTATTCCAGTAATTAGAGCCTTCTTCAATGACATGCAACTCCGAGTGAGAGATTCGACTGAACTCAGTTTGGCCTCATTCACACACGATGCAGGCGTCTACATAACCCTTAGGGAGGACAGGGAGAGGGCGTGATTATCTGAATTGTTAGAGAACTCGGAAACAAGGCCGTTTGGAGTCAATTTATTACGTTCGGACCTATGAGAATTTGAGTAAGAAGAAGGATCAATGAACAGGGTTACCTGATGATTGAGAGGCGTCGAGTGTTAGTGGTTGGAGTCGGTAGCCCAAATCCAGAGTTTTTGGTGAAGACCCTTCGAATGAATGGGGTGCCGGCGGAACGAACAGATAAGATTCGTGCACCCAACCCTTTCCTAATTCGAAAATTTGATGTGGTATATGGAATTTACTTGCAGAGTTGTAGTAGATACATCATAGTCGCAAAAATGCTACGTAAAAGAACGGCGATACACTTCGTAGGCAGCGACGCATACTGGTTCGCCAGAGAAAAATCACTAATACGACGAGCATACTGGAGAATGGTGCTCAGACTTACAGACTCCATCTTCTACGTATCACCACACCTTGAAGAATTAACTAAGAGAAAGGGAACCATTCTACCACTCCCTATAGCCGTAGACTCCTACAAAGCAGCACCATTAGGGTCGCTCAGGCCTGAACGAGATGTTCTCTACTACTGCCCCAGCGGCATTGAAAATGAGAGGATTTACAGATTATCTTGGATTCTCGAATACGCGGAATCACATCCTGAAGAAAAGATAACCATAGTAGGTAACAGCAGTCATCCGGCACGGTACAAGTTAGACCTACCGAACGTCCTTGTTGTTCCATTCGTTGAAATGGAGAAAATGCCCGAGTTTTACCGCAAACATAAGAGACTAATTCGAATGACTACAGAAGATGGCCTACCACAAATGATCCATGAAGCGTTCTTGTCCGGCGTAGAAGTAACCTTCAACGGTGTAGAAATCCAAGACGTGCCCAAAGAGCGCGAACCCTCATATTTCGCATCCATCTTCAAAACAACTCTCGGTATAAACGTTGGCGAACGCTTGAGATCGTGATAAGACATGCAAACTATAAACGAGATATTACTGATAATTCCAACCAAGAACGAAGCCCCATCCATCGGCGCTGTCCTCAAAGCTGTACCGCAAAAAGTTGAGAACATTCCCGTCAAAACTTTAGTCATAGATGCTTCTTCGACCGACGAGACCGGCCGGATCGTGGAAAAGAAACACGTCAAGATGGTCCCCCAACTATCAAGGGGCGGCAAAGGAGCAGCCATGATCGAGGCATCGGCAATGACCACGTCCGAAATAATTTGCTTCGTGGACGGCGATGATACGTACCCAGTGGAAGACCTACCTCGCCTCGTGCGCCCTATCCTAGAGGGAAAAGCAGACATGGTGGTCGGCAGCAGAACACTCGGAAAGAGAGAGCACGGTTCAATCTCCGCTGCGAACCTGATTGGCAATAAACTCTTCAACTCGATGACGAACTTCGCGCTCAAGAGCCAGATAACGGACATGCTCTCCGGCTTCAGAGCAATAAGACGAGAATCTTTCGAAAGACTCTTCCTATCCACCTCAAGTTTCGAGATTGAAGCGGAGATCACAATTGAAGCCTTGGCGAAGAATTTGCGAATAGTGGAAATTCCAATCAACTATCGAAGGCGTACTGGAAATCCCACGAAGCTAAACCCAATTCGAGACGGATACACAATACTGAAAGTGCTGGTACTAGTGCTACTAGATACACGCCCGTTTCTATTCTTTGGCATAGCATCAGCAATAGTCTTCATCATTGGCATCTATCCCGCAGCGTTGGTTATTTCTGAAAAACTTTCAACGGGAACAATTCAACACTTACCTTCAGCAATATTCGCATCGATGCTTTGGGTGCTTTCAGCCATAGTCTTTGTCTTCGGCGTCATATCCCAACTAATTGTGATCAGTAGACGAAGAGTCGAAGACATTATTCTCAGACAAGCAAGGCGCATGAAGGAAAAGCGTTCTTGAGGTAAAGTAGTGTGGCAAAGAGGGTTGGAGTCATCGGCCTAGGAAAGATGGGAATCCTTCATGCAGGCATTGTTAACTCCCTTCCGGGTGTTGAGATTACTGCAATCTGCGAGAAAGAACGATTTCTAATTCGAAGCGCGAAGTCATTAATACCTAAAGTTAATTTCTACACCGACCACTCCCGCATGTTAGCGAAGGAAGATTT
>CAYWMG010000128.1:0-2232 GCA_964459245.1 uncultured Candidatus Bathyarchaeia archaeon | reverse complement strand
TCACGCACATTCCAGGTAAGCAATTCTCTCCATCCGACGCCTCCCCCTGATATGTACCCGATTACTCGGGATTTGTTCGGTGTTCCAACGAACACAATGCCGCCGCTGGCTAGCAGCCGTTGCATCTCTGAAATCGCCATTAAATGACCTTTCACATGTTCGAGTACGTGATAACAATAGATTGCGTCAAAGACAGAATCACGAAATGGCAGTCTCCTAGCATCACATCGTAAAGCCTCGCACGGCATCGCTTTTCTCTCTAATTCCAAATCAACACCGACCACGAAGGCGTCTGTTTCCTGCTGGACATGATGGGCTTCATTGCCAGCGATTCCGCAACCGATTACGACAATTCGTTTAGGGTGCACATTAGTTTGGTCAAGCAGTTTGGTGAAGAAATCGGCCTGCGAATGATACGCCGTGCTTTCGTATTCAGGACCAATGCGTTTTGAACATGTGGATCGGTCGGTCTTGCTATTCCATGAATGGATAGCTTCTATCAAGAGCCTATCGTTCAATGAGAAGCCTATCCAGGTTCTTTTTGATCTGTTCTGAGTTCTTGTGAGCAGCGTAAAATTCAATTGTCCTCCTGAATCCATCGTTATATGACACTTTCGGTTCCCGGTTCAGTATTGTTCTATCTACCCACATCTGTCAGTCGGTCTCTGAAGTATACGTCTGCTGGATATAGGTAGCCTAATCCTTGATGTGGTCGTTCGTAGTTCCAGTAGTTCACGAATGCTTGATGGGTTGGGTAGATTGGGGTTTCGATAGTGTAGGCTTTGTGGAATGCTTCGATCTTTCCTATCGTGGAAGGGCGCCGTACGCTTGTGACGATGTGTTGGATCCCATTTCCAGTGCAGAACTCCGTGAACTCAGAGACGCCTCCTCTGGCTGGGTAGAATTGTGTGCCTCGGTCGGTGAGGACCTGTTCTGGTTTACCGTATGATTTGACGCATTCTTCGAGCAGGTGAATTGCATGTTCAGCCGTTGGGTTGTGGTGAACCCTTGAACCTGGGATGAAGCGTGAGTGGTCGTCTAGGTAACTGATCATCCATTCATCTTCGTTCGTGAGTTTGAAATCCGCCTGCCAGAGACTGTTGCTGTGTTGCCGTTGGAACCTACGTGTTCTCCAGACCCTTCGCGGCTTAGGGATGGGTTTGTTCAATCCAGCTTGGTTGAGGATCTTGTGGATGGTTGTGTGGCCGACCGGGTTGACCTTACCGTAATTCTTCAGGTATCCTTCTATTCGGCATGGTCCCCAGTTTCTCTCCCTTCTAAGCTGGAGAATCAGGGTAACGGTCTCTTGCGGTGTCTTCCAGTATTTGTGGGGAGCACGTGATTTGGGTGTAACCCCCGCCCACCCTTCTTTCCTGTAGACACGCCACCAACGGTAAACCGTCCGCTCATCAATCCGTAATGCTGTTGCGATCTCTCCGCTTTTCCAATGTTCCAGTTTTCTGTGAATGATCCATCTTTTACGCCGCAGCTCCCTATCCACCGTTGCCTCGCCCCGTCCCAATCAACTCTCAAGGTTCTTATCACTGACACATGTGGGTGGATAGCTCAGTTCCCGGTTCAGTATGCTTCTCGCTCTGGTCAAATCTGCAGCCCGCGAAGCTACTCCTTGAGGTTTGTCAGTTCATGTGTGGTTTTCTTTGGCGTCCACTTCAGAATCTGGAATACGATTTCGCATGCCTCTTCAATCGTAATTCGGTCCAATTTTCTTGAGACAAGTCTAACATGTTTCATGCGAATCTGTCCATCTCCGCGGACAACGTTTCTTGTTTAGTTACGGACATAGAGTCAGAGCCTACGGGTTCATGGAACGGTCCTCTTAACACGATTGCCTTGAACTGAGTGTTACCTTGATCTCTATTAGCGGACTCCTAGGAGGCGAAAGGATTCTTAGCTTCCACAACTTTCCCATAACGTTTTTTCGCCTCCCCAAAATCATTGGACGCTAAATTCATAGGCCTTAGAGGTCTTAAGCAGTCAACAGGTATCCCAAATTAGTGTTGGAATTGATTCACCTCGCTGGTAACTAGGTGTGAGGACGGATAGTCGATGTTGATTGGGAGCGTTCTAGAGGATGTTGTAATAATGACCACGATTCTTTTCCTAGGTTTCTATGCTTCCTATGGCGCTTGTTGTTATTGGTGTCTCAGGAAGAAGAAAACTTTGGCTGTCGACCAGATTAACGACGTTGATGTCCCATCAATCAGTGTTATC
>CAYWMG010000127.1:0-7491 GCA_964459245.1 uncultured Candidatus Bathyarchaeia archaeon | reverse complement strand
GATAATTACAGTTAGGTGCACAATCCGCACTAAAACATACGCCGAAAGGATCGTTAGGATCACAAAAGCCTACATCAGGCGGAACCCAGCCCCCAGGAGGCCATCCACCGCATACTAGGGGATGAGTCACACACCAAGGTGGACCTACACAGCCAGGATGCCACGGAAAGCAACCGGGCCCTATCCAACAGCCAGGATGCCACGGAATGCAACTTCCTGGCCCTATTGGGCAACCAGGATGCCACGGAATGCAACCGCCTGGCACTATTGGACAACCAGGATGCCACGGAATGCAACCGCCCGGATGAAAGGTAGTAGGATGGAATGTGGGGATAAAAGTAGGATGGAATGTGGGAATAAAAGTAGGGATGACTGTGGGACAAATTGGTGGACAACCAATTGTGGGATGAGGGGTAGGAATGAAAGTAGGATGAAATGTGGGAATAAAAGTAGGATGAATAGTTGGAAAACTAATTAGTGGTATCCCCGGTTCATTGGATTCAGTCGTAGCAGAGGCCAGTGAACCATTTGCGTACGAAGAGACCAAAAGCATTGCTACTATGCCGATTGCAACTAGACATGCCTTAACTGCTGCTGTAAACTTCAACATACTCTGGCCAGCATTGAATATGTCTCGACTCTATATTTAAGATATAGAGTCTATATCTGAAATATAGAGTCTATATTTAAAACAAACAGAGAAAATTGTCAGAGAAAAATCCCCACTAATCCTTAGAGAACGAGTAATTCCAGCAAAATGAAGTCACTAAAGCAGGAGACATCGCTGAACTATAGTTCTCGGTGTTTATTCACTGATCAATGAATAATTCAACCAACTCTCCCAACTACTAGGCCATCTTCTGGCCATTAAGACACAACCATAATCGTCCTTAAAGGTGAATAATTGGTTGAATTGCCTAGAATGTAAGGTAGTTTTGTAATAGATGCTCGCAGAGTTTGACTCAGTTGATCTAATATGCCTATAAACGAAGTAATTTTAGGACAATATAATTAACGTTAACCAGTAAATGATATATAGAATCTTTATCATTATTTAGGCTGCGTGAACTGTTATGAGAAAGAGTTATGGTTTCCTGCTCTCGTGCCTCTTCCTAATCTCCCTAAGCGTTCTTCCTAATGCTCATGCTCAGGCTTCTATGATGAGCCCTACGACCAACGTCGCGACTTTAGGCTATCCTGCGCAAGCAACAGTATCATCGATCCGTGTAACATTCTACCTAATTTACTCGAATGTGCCTGCTGGGGCCAGTGTGGTGGCGGGCATAGTTAATTCTTGGACGCCAAATTATAACGATCAGAATAGTTTCATCACTGGGTATGGCGGTTATGGTACGTCACCGAATCCTAGCACATGCGACAACATTGTGTTTCCTGGTAGAGCTGTTTGCGCTTTCACTCCCGCTTCAGGTGGCTCTGGGACGGTTAATGTTTCATTCGTAATCCCTGTTTCTGCCGGGCCGAACAATTTTATTGCCGGCGCTTTCATACTGGACAGTTCGGGAAGATACATCAGTGGTTCAGGTAACGGCCAGGGATTCTACGTATACGGCGGTTGGGGGGCTCTCCCCACTCTGCCGTGAAATCGTATCATTTCATTGATTGATACAAGTTTCGTTGCAGCCTGAAACTCATCACCGGCGAAAAAGCTATCTCATATTCCAGAGCGACCCCTCAAATATGCTGAAATATTCTTCCGTATCCCCACAATTTGTGCGTGTTAGGGAAGATTCATCCTAGAAAATGGCATTCCCTTGTTTGACATGAGGAGAAATTCCGTCCGTCGTCGTTCAAAGTGCGTGTGCGCACCACTATAGGCGCCCCCCACCCCGCCAAATACTCGCTGCTTACGTTCGGAACCAAAGTAACCAGCTCCGCCACAATTTCCAAAACAGCCCGAGAAACTCCAGTAACCAAACTCAAATCACCTAAAACGACCCTCACAGACCGTATAAATGTTACAGGATTATTCGAGCAAACATTTTTCTTAGTCACCCTATGATTCAGGGCAAATCCAGTCTCTTGTGATCAGGAATGTCAGGACTCGAAATTGTTAAGATAATTGTAGATTCGGAAAAGGAAGCGGGCAACATACTCGTACAAGCTGAAGCGAAGGCCCTCGAAATAAGGAAAGAATTAGACGGGATCATTTTAAGAGAACGTGAAGAGAAGTTGTCCACCGCTAAAATAGAAGCTTCATCTACGGTACAGAAGGCTGAGATGCAGGGAAAGTCAGAAGCCCGAATCAGGGACCTAACCCAGAAGGCTTCAGCAAAAAAGAACTCCGTAGTCAAAGCCCTTTCCGACATAATATTGGGATGAACCAGATGTCTGAAACAGCAAAATTCACTGAAGATATCCTGGCTACTGCTAATGCGAAATCGCAAGCAATTATCACGAAAGCAGAAGACGATCGGCAACGCCTTCTCGAAGAAGCTAGGAAGAATATTGACCGAGAAGCTGCGGAGATCACTCGCAACGCTAGGGCGGATGCGGAAGGAGCTAGGAGACGTGAGATAAGCGAGGTTAGACATCGAGTTAAACTTCGCGAAGAACTAGAAAAGGAGAAGATCCTAACCGACGTCCTTGATGAGACTAGGAAGAAAGTTCATGAAATTGTGAAGGACAAGAACAAGTACTCATCATATTTAGCTAAACTCGTGACAGACTCAATTCATCAACTGGGGATGCAAAGTGTTAGGGTTCATCTGAACGCTGAAGATTTGAAAAACCTTGACACAACTGCATTAGTTCGAGAAGTAACTACGAAAACACCCACCAAGGTTGAAATTGCTAAAGACCCCATTACCACATCGGGAGGAGTAATTGTATCTAGTCCGGATGATAAAATGCGAATTGTAAATACCTTTGAGCAGAGGTTTGAGGCCCTGGAGCCAAAACTGCTAATTGAAGCTGGACGGCTACTCTTCGGAGAGCACGCTTAACCCGGCCGGGCGATAATTAGATGACTGGGTCAGCTGGAAGATACGCAGAGCTGGCCGCTGCTGTCCGCTCCTTCAAAGCCGAGTTAGTAAGCAAGGAACAGATCGGAAGACTCATTGATTCAGGCTCGCTCTCGGAAGCCGTTAACCTACTTACTTCAGGCCAGTTAACGCTTGCCGAGGGAGACTTGGCGTCAGTGGAAATTTTCCTATTTCGGAGACTGATCAAACTAGCTGGCAGCCTCGCCGAGTACGCACCTCATGATTCTAGAGCATTAATACGATTGACTGCCAAACGCTTTGAATTCGATTGCGTGAAACAAATTCTACAAGCGATCATCAACCACGTTGAACCTGAAGAAGCATTAAGACACATTATGCCCGCTGGAAGATTCAATGCTGAACGATGCAAAGAACTCGTTGAATCGCGTAATCCCAATAGAGTCTTGGACGTTCTTGAAGACGAAGAATTGAAACGAACCATAGCATCAAGACTTGCCGAAAAAAATGAGAAAGCCGCTATCGCTTCCATTGACCAATATTACTTCAAAAAACTCTGGGCAGCATCTAACCTGCCTGACCCACTTGACGGTCAATCCGCTAGAGGCCTCATTGGTCACTTAATTGATCAATTGAACATACTTCTAGCGTTAAGAGCTCGTTTAGTTGGATTGGATACACGATCTACGTCTGAGCTGCTTATACCTGTTGATTATACGTTAGGTATTCCATTAAACGACCTCGCGGAGGCATCAAACTTCGCGAGCATAATGCGGGTACTCGATAAGACACCCTACGGAGGCGCATTCCAAGGTAAGAGTATTGCAGAAGGCGACGTCAACGCTGTAGAGCATGTGTTGAGTCGAAATCATGCCCAACGTTGTCTGAACGCCTTTGCTGGGTCACCGTTCAATGTGGGTTTGGCGCTTGCATTACTATTTCTTAAGAACTATGAATTACACGATCTGTTCAGTGTAATGAACGGAAAAGCAAACAACTTGCCTACCGATCGAATAAGTGAATGCCTAATTTTGTAACGTGAGAAAACGTTATCAATCCTTGTGATGGATAGCGCACGCACATAAGGTGAATGAAAGATGAAGGCCAAGCGTCAAATGATGTTAAGCTTCCTACTAATGGCAATTGGAGTTATCACAATCTCCTCAATGGTAGTCATTGGCTTCTCACAAAGCCCAACTCAAGCTGCTCAAGGGGTAACAATAAGCGATAAGGGGCTCTTCCTAGTGGGAGCCGGACTAGCTGCTGGATTAGCCTCGTGCGGAGCCGGCATCGGCCTTGGAACGGCGAGTGCAGCCGCAATCGGCGCCATCGCTGAAAAACCTGAGATGTTAGGGAGAACTTTGCTATTCGTCGTGCTCATTGAAGCGATCGCTATCTACGGTCTTGCAATGTTCTTCATAATCTACTCGAGAATTTAGCACACTTCTGAATATGAAGACAGCCCAGGTTAAGTCAGCAATCCAATCGAAATCCCTCACAACCTTAACGAAGGCGATAAGTGAGCTCGCCGATGAGCTTGCTTATCGACTTACGCCACCCAACACTGAGATAACCCAATTCCTGGCTAAGGAACAGGACAGCGGGTATTTAGTTCATTTCTCAGCATCGTTGAGGTTATGTTACTCAAGTTTGTCAATCGTAGAAGGCATTATCTTCGTGGTTGACTTTGACGGCGACGCCATCTCAGAAGAGCCAACTCCACCTATCCACGAATTGTTTTACGCAGCAATCGTCAGAGCCATCACAATATACGCCTACGGAGGGAAGTGGTCGGGCAGGCCCATCCCAACTCCACCTGAACTCTCACATCTTCTCGACTTGAAGAATTCAATGATCATGATCTTGAGTTTGGATGACTTCTACAAACAATCAGGGTTGGAATAATCCTGGCACCGCCTTGACCGTAGAGCTAATGATTCCCCACAATGGTGCCGGGTATAACCCGAAAATCAATAGGGGCACTAGGAATGCCGCTAGAGTCAGTAGCGTATAGTATGGAGCCTCACGTTGACCACCGACTCCGCCCTCTTTGGGCGACATCAGAACTCTTCTCAACATCCAGACAAAATAACCAGCCGTAATGCCCGGAACCAACACCGCAATTGCGTAGAAGAGGTTTATTGAAATTCCAGCCAAGATGATGACATATTCGCTGATGAAGTTACCGAAACCTGGAAATCCCATAGCAGCCAGCGAAGACAACACTAGCAGAACGCTTGTCTTTGGCATTGCCTTCGCGAAGCCGGAAAGTTCTCGAATGGTTCGAGTCCCCATATGTTCGTGAATAACTCCAGACATTAGGAACAAGGCGCCCACAGCAAACGCGTGATTGACCATTTGAAATACCGCACCGGTTACTCCGAAGGTTGTCAACGTGAACGCTCCCAACAGAACATACCCCATGTGGTTTATGCTTGTGAGAGCAATCATACGCTTCAAATCCTGCTGCACCATCGCAACTAGAGCACCATAAAACATTGTTAACAGGCCAAACCCAATGAAGAGTGGAGCAAGAACTTTTGAGGCTTCTGGCATCAAGAAGAGGTTCATTCGAATAAACCCATACCCACCCATCTTCAGGAGGACACCTGCAAGCAAGACGCTAATGGGAGCAGGTGCCTCCACGTGCGCGTCAGGCAACCAAGTATGGAAGGGCACTATTGGAAGTTTCACTCCGAATCCAATGAAGAACCCTAACGATATTAGGATCTGAATTGTGATCGGCAAATGTAACGTGACAAGGTCAGTAAAGTTGAATGAGTGAGGCGTGGACATGACATATAATGTGATAAAACTGAGCAGTACCAATATGCTTCCAACATGCGTCATGATTAAAAATTTCATTGCTGCATATTTCTTTCGTGGCCCACCCCATACTCCTATGAAGAAGAACATGGGTATCAAAACTAGTTCCCAGAAAACATAGAATGCAACTAGGTTGAGTGAGGTAAAGACTCCTATAACTGCTCCTTCAAAGAGCAACAGTAAAGCATTGTACTCCTTGATCTTCGTATTGATCTGTTCCAATGAGCCAGCAGCAGAGAGCGCGGTAAGAGAAGACGCAATAATCAACAGAGGTAAACTGATCCCATCTACTCCAACCGAGTAGGTGAGACCAAACGACTTGGCCCAATCGTAGGTTTCCGTAAACTGAAACCCCGTAACTGACCAGTTAAAGGCAGTGAAGATGAAGAGTGTTAGAACTACAGTGAAGGCTGAGACGAGAAGCGTCACAGCCTTCGAAGCTTTCTCACTTACAATCCCAATGAGGTAGGTGACTAATGCACCGATTATTGGAAGAAAGATCATCAGGGAAAGTATCATGAAATGTACCTCAGGTGAAAAAGAGTATTGCAACGATTAAGACGAAAAGTCCTATCACGAAAACCGTAACATAGTCTTGAGGGATCCCAGTCTCAATCTTCTTCAACGTTGATGAAACTCCACGACCACTAGATGCAATATTATTAATCGTTCCATCCACAATGCCAAGGTCTGCTCTCTGACCCAAATTGGAAATGCCGAGCGAGAGATTAGCTACTCCATCACTTATCTTATCGAAAAATCCTAGTTCAATCGTTTTCCACAAACCCACAGCGGAGGAGATGGTACCATAAACGAAGATGCGATAGTACACTGGATTAATGTACCATCGATTCCAGAGAAAGTTGTAAACCCCTCTAACAGGCCCAGACTGACTAATTAATGATGAGAGATTCAGCCTTCTAGAAAAATATACAAAGTAACCCAAAACCCCCCCAACCATTAACATCGCCAGAGAGCCTAGGCTTGCGACGAGAACAGCATGTTCCTCAGTTGCTGAATTCAATGATGTCGTCTGGCCTATGATCGAGGTTGCCGTCAATTCGAGTGAGTGTCCGAAGAAGGAGTCTACAATTGGCCCCATAAGACCTATTGCGACAGTAGCGATAGCCAAGATTACGTAAGGGACCCACATAACCCGAGGAGCCTCATGAACATGATGCCCCTCCTCAGCCATTCTCTTGATGTGCTCACTCTCCCCGCCGCAGAAGACCAAGCTGACAAGTTTAAGACTGTAAAGGAAAGTAAGCGCAACAGTTGCCCAGGCTAACAGCATCAGCGGCACTTGCCCCGTAAGGACAGTAACGGCAATGACTGCATCCTTGCTCCAAAATCCACTCAACGGTGGCACTCCGGACAGTGCAAGCAGCGCAACTACCATAGACGCGAATGTAATCTTCATGGAATGTCGGAGCCCCCCCATATCCCCCATGAATCTTGATTGTACGCTGTGCAGAATTGCTCCAGCTGCCAAGAAGGCAGCGGCCTTGAAGACGGCGTGAGTCATGAGATGGAATATGCCGGCGGAGAGCCCGACAACGAATTGTGATGCCATGCCTCCGGCGCCGATTCCTAACATCATATACCCAATCTGAGATACTGTTGAATAGGCCAAGAGCTTCTTCAACTCTTTCGAGACAACCGCTTGAGTGGCGGCCATGAACGTCGTGAACGCCCCAACCCAAGC
>CAYWMG010000126.1:0-4559 GCA_964459245.1 uncultured Candidatus Bathyarchaeia archaeon | reverse complement strand
CTGTCGTCATCCCTGGCTAGAGACCGTCACTCAGTATCATTGTGCCTACGGCCCCACTTGAGGATGACCGGGAGGCCCCACATGGACAAGATCGATCAGTGTCTATATGGATTTTGGATAGGTCTCTATATCGACCCTACGACTTTCAGCAGGTCCGCTTTGGTGATGATGCCGACGACGTGGCCTTTCTTTGTTACCAGTACTGCCGGCTCGTAGCCTAGCAAATTTGAGATCATTGACAACGGTGTATCTTCATTAACTGTTGGAAACGCATCATCCATAATTCGTTCAATCCATTGTTTGGAGACTTCATCAGGGTTCTGTGCGGAAACGAGTTTTTGCAAAATGACCTTCTCAGTTAAACTACCCACTAGCTTCTCTCCATCGAATACTGGAAGTTGAGAGAATCCGGTTTCACGCATTACGCGAACTCCCTTGGCTACTTGATCGTGCGCTTGAATTTTCACAATTCTCCCATGAGACAAATCCGCAGCCTTCAGCTCAGTCTTGCGCTCCAAGCCTTCAAGCGTATCAAAGATCCCCTTTGTCTTCAAATAGGATGGGCTAATCCGACCGCTCTCTATCTTCGCAACCATCGACTGACTTACCCCAGACATGTCGGCGAGCTGTTTTTGGCTTAACCTTAGCAGCCGCCTTCGGCGGCCAACCTCTTCAAGGGAAGGAAGCATGGTGCACAAGCCCTAGTTGGAACATTATTCTTACAGGAATATTTCAGTTGCGAATTATTATATTATGGGAATATTTCACTCACGTGGCTAGAGGATGAATCGAATGAGTGTACGACAAGCGTCCGCAGCGCCACTGACAAGTGGACGGTCCTATCTCTTTACGTCGGAGAGCGTTACCGAAGGTCACCCCGACAAAGTGGCTGACCAAATTTCAGACTCCGTCCTAGACGAGATCATCGCCAAAGATCCGAACGCAAGAGTAGACATTGAAACCCTAGTAATGAAGGGAACAGTCATCGTAACCGGCCAGATGACGACGAGAACATACGTTAGCATTCCACACATAGTACGAACAGTTTTGCGAGACATAGGCTTCCACGAAGCGAAAATAGGCATAGACTGGGAATCCTGTGGAGTCTTAGTCTCCATTGAAGAACAGTCACCAGACATAGCGATGGGTGTTAACAAGGAAGACATGGGCGCAGGTGATCAGGGTATGGTATTTGGACATGCAACCAATGAAACACCTGAGCTAATGCCGCTTCCAATAATACTTGCACATAAACTGGTGAAGAGGCTGGCTGAAGTGCGAAAGCAGAACCTGTTAACCTATCTCCGGCCTGATGGAAAATCTCAGGTAACCGTTGAATACGTGAACGGAAAGGCGAGTCGTGTCGATACTGTAGTTATTGCCGCACAACACGACGAAAATATTCCTCGGGATCAGATTAGAAAGGATATCATCGAAAAAGTAATCAAACCCGTAGTCCCGGCCAAGATGCTTGATGAGAAAACTAAGTTCTTCATCAACGAGACGGGAAGATTCACGATAGGCGGAACCCTTGCGGACTCAGGACTAACTGGCCGCAAGATTATTGTGGACACCTACGGAGGAGTCGGCAGCCACGGAGGGGGATGTTATTCTGGAAAAGATCCTACCAAAGTTGATAGATCCGGAAGCTACATGGCCAGATACATCGCGAAGAACATAGTTGCCGCTGGGCTTGCAGACAAATGTGATGTTCAAATCGCCTATGCCATTGGAGTATCAAAACCAGTATCAGTTATGGTCTACACTTACGGGACTGGAAAAGTCCCAGACGACGAAATCACCGCTGCCGTAAACAAAACCTTCGATATGCGTCCGAAAGCAATAATCGAACAGTTGCAACTTCTCAGACCAATCTACCGGAAGACTGCTGTCTACGGCCACTTCGGACGTGATGATCCAGACTTCCGTTGGGAACGCACTGACAAGGTCGCTGAACTTCGGAAAGAAACCCAGCGCTGAGACAACAGCACTCAGCAAGAGCATATTGATTTAATAAGAATGCCATACGCGTCACTAATCCTGGTCAGCCTATGGGTTTCCACCAATCGAGTGTAAAGGCTATCTGCCTACCTATCCTAAAGATAGCCGCAATATTCCTAATACTATTCTCTATTTTCAGTTACGTCGTATCTTTGCTGCTCGGGCCAGTCTTATTTTACGGTACTACGGACGGCTTAGCAACTGCCGCACGCGAAATTCGCGACATCCCCCTCTCAATATTCATGGTAATTCCTATCCAAATTCCACTTCGTACCAACATGGGCACCCTATTCGGCGGCTTCTGGCTAGTGTTCATTCTATGCATCATCGCTGCCTGTTACAGTCGTAAAGGTTTCGCGAAATCTGTCAAGAACCTGTTGACGGACCCAATTCTAAGTGCAAAGACCAACTTTCTCATCCTCATGCCGCTGGTTGCAACATCCCTTCTATCTGCAAGTTTACTAATTCAAAAATTTCAGGAAACCCAAGGAGTTCAAACAGGAAGTCTCACATTTCCACCACAAACCAGCCAATACGTCATACTGATCAACCTAGCTCTTGCTCCAATAAACGAGGAACTTGCTTTCAGGATTACGTCGATCGGTCTCCCGCTAGGACTATTCCTACTATACCACTACCGAAATGGTTCGAGAGTCTCGGGAATAGGTAATCGACTCAAGTTTCTCATCGCCGTAATGCTCTCTCCAGAGCATGCAAAAGTTGCACATGGTTACAAGAACGTCACTGAACTAGGTTTTGTTCGAGGAATATGCATGTTCGAATGGATTCTTATCCTAGCGACATCCATCGCATTTGGATTGGCATATTTCTTGCTCGGAGGTGGTTGGGAAGCAGGAAAGGTTTCCACCGCTTTGCTAGCTGGCTTAGTCTTCGGAGTTATGTTCGTCGCTTATGGAGCATACGCAGCCATCTTACTCCATTGGTACTTCGACTACTACTTCACGATAGTTAGCCTCGCTGAATCAACTTATGGCAGCATATTCCGCTCATTCTCCACACTGGTTGATGTGACCAATATTGTCGGAGGACAAATTGTCCTCGTCATCCTTCTCCTCTTATGGGCAGTGAGATGCGCCGACTACCTATCAAAAAGGGCTGTAGGCTTGTCAGAACATTCAGATCCGAGATGATTCGACACTTTTATACAGTTATAACAACTTGTTGGGTAACAGGATTCGGAGCTTCATCATCGCTAGGATTGTTGAGCTGTAAACCGCTTCTTAATAGCAGGATGACGGAATGAGTTCAAGAATAGATGAGGGTAAGAAACAATTCGTACCCAAAATAGTTGAGAAGCGGTGGAACCATCGCCTAGAACAAGATATTTTCAGCTCTTGGCAAAACGAGAATCTCTACAAATTCAATGCGAGAAGCAAGAACCCATTCGTCATAGATACCCCTCCACCATACCCATCAGGTACATGGCACATTGGTGCGGTTGCTCAATACTCCCAGATTGACATGATAGCGAGAACAAGTAGGATGTTTGGAAACCAAGTACTGTTTCCAATAGGGATCGATAGAAACGGGTTACCCGTAGAGATCTACACTGAGAACCTCTACAAGATTAGTATGCGCGAAACTCCCCGAGAACAGTTCATCGAGCTTTGCAAACAAGCGCTCGATGATCTAGAAAGCAAGATGCTTGAAACTATGAAACGAATCGGACTAAGCGTTGACTATGAATCGAAGTACCGGACGGATGAAGAGAACTATAGGAAGTTAACGCAGGCAAGTTTTATCGATCTTTGGAAAAAGGGGTTAATCTATGAAGCATCGAGACCAAACAACTACTGTCATGAATGCGGAACAACAATAGCAGACGCAGAGGTAGAGTACAAGGAAATCCAAACACGCCTAGTATCTGTGCCGTTCAAAGTTAAAGAAACTGGAGAGAATATTGTAATCGCCACGACGAGGCCGGAACTAATTTGCAGTTGCCAACTCGTTATCGTGAACCCTTCCGATACTAGATATGGCCTGCTGCACGGCAAACACGCAATACTGCCAATTTACGGAAGAGAAGTTGAAATCAAACCACATCCGAGCGCAAAGATCGAATTTGGTTCAGGAGCTGTAATGATTTGTAGCTACGGAGACTACACTGATGTTCTTATCTTTCGCGAACTTGGACTAACCGAAATAATTGCAACCGGCCAAGACGGTCGTCTAACTAAGGAAGCGGGACCATACCAAGGAATGCGCATTAGCGAAGCAAGAACAAGAATAATTCAGGATCTGAAAGATCAAGGACTACAACTGGAAATCTCAAGCATAACCCACAGGACACCAATCTGCTCACGCAGTGGAACTCCGATTGAGATTATTCCAATGAGGGAATATTATCTAAAACAGATTGACTTCCTGCCTAAACTCAGAGAGCTGGCAACAAGGATCGTATTTCATCCAGACTCGAATCGGCAAATTCTCCTAGACTGGTTAGATTCGGTAGCAATTGACTGGCCAATTTCGAGACGTAGAGTATATGCAACTGAAATTCCGGTCTGGTACTGTACGAATTGCGGACATAAGATCCT
>CAYWMG010000125.1:0-1997 GCA_964459245.1 uncultured Candidatus Bathyarchaeia archaeon | reverse complement strand
ACATGATTGCTATGTGCCGTTAGTTAGAAGAGCTTACGAATTATGGAGTAATTTACAGAATGAAACAGGAAGAACGTTGATGATCATCACGGGAGGGTTAACGATCGGCAGGCGAACGAGCCAACCGGTTTCAGGCTCCCTCGCAAGTGCCAGAGCATATGACATCCCACACGAGCTCCTGTCCTCCCGCGAACTACGAGAAAGGTTTGAAATCTTCGCACCCTCAGAAAACGACTCTGGCGTATTTGAACCAGGAGCGGGCATGCTGCTCCCAGAACGCTGCATTGAAGCACACTGCGACCTAGCTTCCAAGGCAGGTGCGGATTTTCGGTTCAATGAAACAGTGGCAAACTGGACTGATAAGAATCATGAGATACATGTCAAAACAAACCGAGGTGAATATGCGACCGAAAAATTAGTCCTTACATGTGGTCCATGGATGTCGAGTCTCCTCCATGACCTAAGCCTACCTCTCAAGTGCGAACGTCAGGTCCCAATGTGGTTCGAGCCACCAGCTCGAAGAGAACTGTTTGCAGCGGGTAAGATGCCCGTCTTTATTTGGGAATTGCCAGACGGTCAATCGTTCTACGGATTACCGGATAATGGAGACGGCGTCAAGGTGGCAAGACATCACGGCGGCCAGATAGTGATACCGGGCGAAGTTGATCAAAGAGTCAGACAGGATGACGAAATTCCGGTACGTGAGTTCCTAAGAGACCACCTGCCTCTGTTGAATGGTCGAATCAGGAGCGCGGCAACTTGCATCTACACAAACACGCCTGATGAGGATTTTATCATAGACTTCCACCCACGGAACCAGAACGTGTTGATCGTAAGTGCATGTTCAGGACACGGATTCAAGTTTTCAAGTTCGATAGGACAAGTGGTTTCTTCACTGATCGTGGAAGGCCGCACTACGTTTGACATTCGGAAATTCTCCTTGAAACGATTCCAAGCAAAATGAAAGAAGTTTGTTGGCAGTTAGCCCAAGCTAGTAGAACTCTCACGGCGAAGACTTGACCAGTTCGCGGATGATCGGATGCATTAAACCACGGCGAGTTGTCGACTTCAGAAGTATATGTCGCACGGCCATAGGTAATCTTCAACAAGAGATGTCGTCAACTTAGCCGTTAAGACCACTTAGTTTCCTAGCTCAATGGGCGGAGTGGTTTCATTACAGAAGGACGTACCAACATCGATATTGAGAAATTCGCATTGAAGCGATTCCGACCAGGTCATCAGCAAGTTGACTTTATGCGATAAAATCTAGCTGTCTCAGAGAAACAAGCTCCAAGGAAAACCTTCGCACGGTCATTAGAAAAGCAAGTGTTCCGACAGGGTGACTTCGTTAAAATAGCAGTCGGTTTGCTCAAAATTTGACCTCTAGGCTCACTGTCATGCTACGCCATCCAAGAACATTCGTACGACGCGTATGTTTTCCTTCCTGTTGTCCCACATCGTTAAGTGTCCGCTATCTTCGAAAATTACAAATTTTGAGCCTGCGATCGCCTTGTGCATATTCTCCATAATGCTTAGGTCAACTTCATCGTACTTTCCAACGGTGAGTAGGCAGGGAATATGTATCTTATCGAGTTGGTCTCTTCTATCCCAGTATCTTAGAACGCCAGTGCATGTAAACTCATTCGGACCAAACATAACCTGGTACGGAACACTTTGACTTTGTTCTATGGTGTATTCGATTTCTGGCGGCCATTCAGTAAGTCTGCAAAAATGTCTCTTGTACCAAACCATTGACGCCTTAATATACTCCGGATCGCTAAGAGCCCCAAGAGCCTCGTACTTTCTCATCGTCTCTTCAATTTTCTTAGGGAGCTGTGACCTAGTTTTCTCTAGGCCTTCGACGGTGAGAGGTATGCTTGATGGACCGCCTGAATTTGTCAAGCTTCTAAGGTTTGATTGGTACTTCAGTGCGTACTCCATAGCCAACATGCCTCCCCAACTGTTTCCCAGAATGTGGATCTTACCCAACCCCAATC
>CAYWMG010000124.1:0-9285 GCA_964459245.1 uncultured Candidatus Bathyarchaeia archaeon | reverse complement strand
ATGCCTAATCTGCGCAGCAGAGAGCATAGCGGACGAAGTTGAGCATCTGAATCGCACTGAGGTGGTAAGGAATGCGGTGGCTCTCGAGAGATATACTCCAACTACATGTAAGACGCTAAGGGTGGCAGTGGTAGGTCCTTTCGCTGAAGGGCATGAAAACATGTATGCCCTGCAGATGCTGTTTCAAATTCTTAAGCTGGACAAGATTACCCAGTATCTGGTAATAGGTCCTATTGGCCAGTTTTATGTGGACCAACTCTCTAGATTTTCCAACGTCACCGTGGAGCAAGTTGCAGAGGACTTCGTATCTACCTTAAGGTCATGTTCAGTATTACTTTCTCCCTACCCAGATTTTGTTTGGAATGGTTTCGGAGGAACTAAGATTAAAGTGATCGAAGCAGCAGCATGTTCGCTAGCCATCGTTGGCACGCAGTCCGGAATCGCCGACTTTAATGAAACCTCCGTCTTGTACGGGAACAGTCCAGCAGAACTTGTGGATCGCATTCGCTACCTAACAGATGATAAAGCAAGACAAAGATTAGGTGAAAGAGCTCGACGTCAAGTCGAGCAATTCCACAATAACATTAACGAGTCGAAGAAGCTAATCTCACTATATAACGAGCTAAGCTAATGCTCGAGTTTGCTCAGTATCAAGTGAGAGTAGAAATTCATTTATGCCCTCCTTGACATCGTCGAGAACACCATTATGTGGTCTTCTTAGCTTTCAGTTCCATCTTCCAATACTCCGCAACCATATGCAGCCCTTCTTCAATCCGGATTTTCGGCGCCCAGCCTAGTCTTGTTCTTGCCTTTGTGGAATCCAGAACTAAGTACGGTTGATCGGACACATTTGGTCGCATTGGATATCCGGGCGGATAAGCCCCGAATTCAATATTTTTCTGATCAAACCCCAGAAGTTGGGAGCACGCCTCCGCCAATTTTCTATTTGTGATACCCACGCCACTTCCGAAATTGAAGACATCCCCTGGAGAACAATTCGATTCAGCAACTCGTAGATACGCGTCCACGTGATCCTTAACATGAATATAATCTCTGACGGAGTCTGGAGCTCCCACATACACTTTTCTACCCGACAGCATGGAGGTAATCAGATACTCTACAATGAACCCTGTTTCGTATTTGCGGCCGTAGCTATTTGTGGGGCGCATCACTACACAATTCAAATCATAGACTCTGGCAGCCATCCGAAGGTACATATCAACGGCAGCTTTGGAAACTGCATATGGCGATGTCGGCCTTAGGGGGAGATCTTCCGTAAAGGGTTGTTCAGATTGAACCCCGTACACTTCTGCCGTAGACGCCGCGATAAACTTTCTCTTCTTGTAGTCCTTCAGTTCCAGCAAGGAATGTGCGAGATTCATGGTGCCTATATAATTGGCCTCTTGATCTTGGAAGGGGTGTTCAAAGGAGTACCGGACAGGGGACAATGCAGCTAAATGGAAAACTATGTCTGGGTTTGCGTTTCTCAATACATTCGTGACTGAACTTAAACTCGTAAGGTCACCGTTTAGCAAAGTTATATCATTTAGAATTGACGCAATAGGCTTCAAATCGCGACTGGCACAAGGGCGCACTAAACCAAATACGTCATACCCAATTTCAACAAGCCTATTTGTTAGCCAGCTTCCGATAAATCCGGTAACGCCAGTTACAAGAGCGATGGTCACATCATGTACCTCCTTGAGACGCAAACTTGTATCTTGTTCGTTCTGCTACCCTCGTACGGTTGAATTAAGAGCTTACGGTTCTATGCGTCATCTCGCGTGAGTTTCATCTAAGCAGAATCTCATTTCATAATAGTGTTAGGTGTTCGAGCGTCAGGGCCGCGAAGTATTCCATAGAATCCTCGTAATCCAAGGAGTGCGAGCAGATACAGAGCCGTCAAACTCAGCTTTCTTGTTCTGGAAAAATTCATCCAGTCGATTCCTTGATACCTGATGTAACTGAGATATCCCAAATAGAGTGCTTTTCTCGGGGTGTGCAACAAGCGATAACTTTGCCCCCACCTGAAGTACCCATTAAAAGCTCCCTTTATCATCTCCTTGTCGTGATATGACAACGTTTTCTTAATCGTTATTGTTTTAAAGCCTAAGTTTTCTGCATGTTTCCTCACGATCCAGTCTTCACCTGCGTGAACATTATGCAATAGTTCAGTGCAGCTAAGGATCAAGTCACGTCTTACCACCATATTATGGAAGGAGGTAGCACCATGCAACCAGAACACATAATCAGCATATTCTCTGTATATTGGAATAACACAAGGATGATCAGAAAGCCCAATCACCAACCCGACCTTATTGTCAGCGAGATATGGTTTTACGTTTTCAAACCACTGAGGATAAATGTATGTATCGCTATCTATGAAAATTATCCAATTAGTTGAAGCAAGCTCGGCCGCCCTGTATCGTACGCGACCCAAGTATCCTGAATCGATCTGCACCGTGTCAGCATACTTCTTCGCGATAGCAAGCGATCCATCAGTGCTGTTACCGTCTACTATTATGAGACGATTGTAAGGTAGGAATTTTTGAATAGATTGAAGGCAACGCTCCAAAGTTTTGGACGCGTTCTTTTCGACGACACACACGTCAACCTTTATCGCGCCCATCAACGATGCCAGCTGAACTTCGATGCGGTTTTGCGATCACAGCTATAAGGATCTGGATCGGAATAATACATAAACTGTACCGAACTTCGGCTATGTAATTGTACTTTTCTGGTGAACCGCTATGGAATCTTCAGGAGTTGCTAACACTTCGAGGAATTCAAGCTACTCATGTCACTGTTCATTGTTGGATTCGCATGTCTAATACAGAAGTGTCTATCACAAATTCAACGAGTACATGGCGTGCAGATGAATTCATCAAGGTTAGATGGAACATGAAGTACCCGCACATGGTATTGGATGATGAAACCAGCTTCTGGATAGCTCAACAGGTTTTCTCGAATAAGTACTCCACTGACATATCTTGTGTGTAAAATTTGATGCTTGGCAATTGTAAGGACTGTAGGACCTATCACTAGGACTGCCTGTCTATTGCTTCCGAATATATTTCCTTAAGCTTTTTATTCCTAGTCTGAAGCGAGAATTTGCCGGTCTCAATCTCTTTTCTTCCAAGTTCTCCCATTTGTTGCCTGAGCGACGTGTTTTCAATTAGAATTGAGAGTTTTTCCGCCAGTTCTGAGACTGCTTCAGGAAAGTGATGTGACAACATGCCTTGCCAATCCGGATTATATGTGAAGTCTGTTTTCCAGCAAGAAAGAGGTGCCTTGATTAAGAGCCCAGTTTTGCCGTCTTCAATAACTTCCGGAATATGAAAATGGTTAGTGGAGACGATTGGAAGTCCTGCTGCTTTAGCTTCTAAGAAGACGAAGCCAAAGCTGTCCGCGTAAGTTGGTAAGCAGAATATGTCTGCTGTGGGAAAGAATTTTGATAGTAATTCTTGCCTGGGTGTTGTCGTGAATATTTTCACATTTTCCTCTGGTTGCATACTGCTGTATGCCTCTTGGCTTACTATTACGAGCTCAACATCGAAACGTTTCCTAATTACTCTGAAAGCTTCGATTAGTTCTCGACCACCTTTGATTCGGAAATCACTTCCGATGAATAGGATTCTGATAACCTCATCACTATGTCGTCTAGCTATATGGAGTGGTCTTATTGCAGGATATACCACTTCAACCTTTTCCCTTAGTCCTTCCATGTTGAAGACCGCTTCCATTGTCCGTTTAGCAGCATGTGTGAGAGGCATTATTTTCCGGCAATATTTTGACCTGATCCCGTCTTCGATGGTTCTTCGAATTTTTTGGGAGAGTAGGTCTTCAAACTTCCAATTTGAAACGAACGTTCCAACATTTTCAGTATCTACGACGAAGCCTCTTCGCATTCGTATGGGTGAGAAATCCCAATAGTTTGAAAGATGCAGGAGGGTTCCGTTAAGCCACGGATTATATCGTACGCGCCAATAGATGTGTCTTACAACTTTTCCTGGGATCCAGGTCTTACCCCAGACTCTTCTCGCGAGCATAGAGTAGCGGGGGTCGTAGATATGGTACTTGATCCCACTAGGGGGATTTTCCAAAAGTTCACGGTACAGGGGCCTCAGTGTTCCCCTGAATTCTACAATCTGCTGCTTTTGACTTGTCAATGTTGTCAGGCTTGAATGTCGTATTCCCTTTTTCTGACATGTTAAGGAGCCATTTTTCGTCGGGGATTACCAACATACCCGCCGTCGAGTAATCTCTGGAATTTTTCTTCCAATTTATCCAATTCATTCTTTTCAGCGTCGGAGACCACTAATTCTTTTTGAGCCAGTTTCCGGATGATCTTCAACTCTGCAAACAGAATGGGGTAGAATACTTCTTTTGCATGTCCTGGGGGCAGCTTGTAATTCCATGGGTTTGACTCGACTGATATGTCTGTTTCACTGCTGAACAGACTGCTGCGTTTCAAGTGAAACCATCCAATCGCAATAGAAAACGGTACTCCTATCACTGTGGCGAGTATTGCGAATGGTACAAAATGAGGAAAGATGTTCAGAAGATCTGGAAGATTCTTGATGGCCAAGTAGTAGACCGTTATGAGGGTTGAAATATACCCCAATAGAAAGGTCAGATAGGTTGAGTAACCCAACCTGAAATAATACCAAGCTCTTGACAGCAGAAGAGATGCGTATGATAATTTCAAATTTGTTCAGCGGCATGGAAATGGCTTGGTTACATAATTAAGGTCTTGGCTCACGACAGGCTAAACGAGTGAAATCTAACAGAAGCTGCAAATGCACAACGAGATTGGATCATGCTTTGCATTGGTCAAACCATGCCTCTAACCAGTCTTGATGTTAAAGTAATGGAAAGGCCTCTGGCTACCTGAAGGATTAAATTCTCTCCTCACATGCTAAACGTTGAGCTTTCATGTCGGAATTGCGAAAGCAACTTCTCAGCGGACAAAGCAAAGTGGCCGTTTGGGGAACAGGATACATCGGTTTCTCAACCATGGCAAACTTTGCCGCGGCTGGAGTCACATGCGTAGGAACAGATGTCTCAGACGCTATAATCTCATCAATCAATCAAGGCCGTGTTCCCGTCCCGAACATGGAATATTGGTTAGGCTTTGACACCAAGTACTTGATTGATTTACATATGATGAGCGCCACGGCAGATTGGAAGAAGGTATTGACGAAGGAGTTCCCAGTTCACTTAATCTCCATCCCAACCGAGAAAGGTGAGAAACCATGGGATGGAGCATTAGAAGATGTCATCACTAAGATCGCGTCACGTTACGAGGCTCTTCCACGACCAACTGTAATAATAATTGAATCAACTCTCACTCCAAACAAGACTGACAATCTCGTTATCCCCATCTTCAAGAAACATGGAATCGAAGTGGGAAAGGACATCATACTCGGAGTCGCTCCACGGCGAGACTGGTTCATCAGCCCAGAGAAAAATTTGAAAACCTTACCTAGAATAGTAGGAGGCACAACGCCAGAATCAACGCGTGAAATAATCAGCATCTTAAGCATCATATGCGACCACCCAATACCCGCACCGGATCATCGGCATGCCGAGATTGTGAAGAGCATTGAAAACGCTTTCAGGCATGTAGAGATTACTCTCGCAAACCAACTAAGCCTCGCATATCCAAACCTGAACATGACCAAAGTCCTGAAACTAGTTGGCACCAAATGGAACGTGGGGACATATCATCCAAGTTTCGGAACTGGAGGGTACTGCATTCCCTTGAGTTCGAAGTATGTTCTTGAGGGTGCACAGGATCCAGCGCGTCTTACAATTTTGAAAGATACGATAACGACTGACGAGACCTTACCAGTCTTGGTCGCTGATCGGGTCGCAAATGGTGGGTTTTCCAAAGTTGGCATTTTAGGGTTGTCTTACAAGGGAGACTTGAAAGTGCATATTCTAAGTCCGACTCTGCGAATATCGAGAAGACTTGTTGAACGTGGAATCACCGTTAAAGTGAACGATCCATACTTTTCTGACGATGAGATTAAGAAGATATGTGGTACAGATAGCTTCACATTTCCAGCGGGGCTTTCAGAGTTTGATTGTATCCTAATCGTAGCCGGTCATCGACTGTACAAAGCGGTTTCTGAATCGCAACTTATGCGTAACCTCTCCAACTGTCGATTGATAATTGACAACCTCGAAGAAACGTGGAAAGATTTCGATTGGCGCTCATCAGGGATTCAGTATCTTACCGCGGGTGACAAGAACTGGTTTCTTGACCGCGTATGAGAGGGTCGTACAAGATCCAGACAGGTTCTAATGCGCTTTCACGTTTCGAATAATTGCGGCTGGGCGGATGAGCATAAAGATTATCCCGAGAGTCAACATCACGTTTCCTACGATCTCAAAGGGGTAGACGTTAATGTCAAAATTTCGGGGTCCGAAATCCGGCGTCACTACTGAGTTCATCAAGAACGTCGAGAGACCTACCAACGACAGGTACTCAATCTTGACGTTCTGCATTAATAGGACTGAAAGAAAGAGGGCCAAAGGCAGAATGACCGCAACGTACTGATAGTACGCACTTCTCAGGTTGAACTGAAGCATGATAAGAACGTTCATCAAAAACATTCCATCAACAGAGAGCGTTCTATGATTATTAGTGAGCAAATTCTTCGAACCAACCCAAAACGCGAAATACCCGAACAAACAGGTACCAGCGAGTAACACGACGGGAGTCAGCTTAATCATACCCAGCAGAATGTAGTTTGCAACATATTGAGCCGCTGGATTCAATGTGATAGATATCGATGGAACAACAACCGTAAGGTAGTACCAGTACAATCCAACTGGAACAACCAGCAAAGATGCTCCAACAATTAGCAAACCAGAGATTAGAAAGTATCCGAGGTAACGCAGGTCTCTACGGAAAATCACGAAGTAAATCAAGAGCACAACGGCTGGGCCTTTCAAAAGAGTAGCGATTGAAAGCAGAATAGCTGACGTAAACCGATGATTCAACCTCTCTCCAACAAAACTTAGTATTGCAAGTCCTGCAACCAGCAAGTCGCTCTGTCCCCATCGCATAAGAACCAGAAGCGGGTATGAGGTCAAGAGAAGTAGTACTGCAAGCAAAACGTAGACATACCGTCGCTCCCCTTCAATTGTGAGCACAAGACTCAATAGAGCAATTAGAAACACGGAGAAGTATACGATAAACCATAATGTGCTGGCTTGTTGAAAGGCGAACAATGCGAACACGCCGTAAAATGGGAGTGAAGTAGGAGGGTAGATGAATCCCGACGCGGGGCCAGTAAGATTGTAGGGATTTCCACGGATCAACCAGGCTGCTCCGGCTTGGTGAAATGTGTAAAAATCATTGGGGCCTCCAATCAACGACGTGAAAGGCGTGGACCAAAGGAACAATGGCATCCAATAATTCCATGCTATCAAGAGACAAATGGTTAGCAGCAGAATGCTCCATTTGTACGATACATTACTCAAAATTATCCGAGCCGATCTATGCATGAAATATTGCGCTTACTAGAAGCAGTTTCGGTCGATTTATATTAAAATAGCTAGCGCGTGCTAAGTCTTGAGAAGCTAATTCAGAAGTCGAGAATTGAAACCAAATCAGCACGCTGACGTTTCTTCTGAAACATCCTCACTCATCGCGTGACAACGATTAAATTGTATGATCGTAAACATACCCTCCTCATGCGCAAAGTATTCACCAATCTCGGAAAACACCAAATAATATTACAAGTTCTCGCATTCGTTCTTCTCTCAATAATAGTAGGAGTAGCCGTTGCCGAATATCACCAATTTGAACAAGAACAGAGCGCTATGAACGCCCTCAGAAAATATGATAGGGAATATGAAAAAGAAACGAAGCAGTTTGGCGATCGGTTCGACGTAATAGTTTCAGTAAATCTTCAAACACTTCCACCGAGTGGTTTTTTCACATACAAGGGTTTAACTCTCAAATTCGAGATGAATGATAATTACTTTCGAATAACCGAGATAGCCGGTCCCTCCTGTCCTTTGGCGAGAATTAACATTCTGAACTGCCAAGGGTGGGTTAAGGTCTTAATGACTCAAGTTACTGACATTTACCACAGCGAGCGGTATTATTGGATGGCGAGTATCGCTGTTGGTGGGTCAGGCAGTACGAGTCTGGAATTGATCAATTATATTGGAGCAATGATCTACTGGCATCTCTACATTTATCTGGTGACCACTTGAGGCGCCTGGGACGTGTGATTCAGATCTAGATCTTTACACGGCGGGTATGAAGTATCCACCGTCAATGGCGATAGTCTGTCCACAGATCATAGCAGCCTCGTCGGAGCACAAGAAAGCAACAAGATGCCCAACCTCATTAGGTCGTACCATACGTTTCATCGGTGTTCGAGCAATCCAGCGATCAATCTCTTCCTGCGACATCCAGTATCTGAGTCCATCCGTCAAGACCACGCCTGGCGCGATTGCGTTTACAATAATGTTCTCCGGCGCAAGCTCAACAGCTAAATACTTTACCAACGCGTCAATCGCAGCCTTGGAGACCGCGAGTGACGAGTAGTCATTGAGGACACGGAACGCGGTGGCGGCCGTGATAACCACGATACGCCCTCCATTACGTTCCCTCATCAACGGAATGGCCTCCTTCACGCATAGCCACGGGCCATGCAGGTTTGTGGACATGACAAGATTGAAGATGTTGGACGGTAATTGTGTGGCTTTCGAGCGGCGTCCTGTTGCAGCGTTTAACACTAGTATATCGATGCCTCCAAATTGTTTACGAATATTCCTGAAGAGAGTCTCCACATCTTCGGCGTCAGCGATGTTTGCTTGCAGCGCTATAGCTTTCCTACCTATTGCTGAAATTTCTGATAGAGTCTGGTTAGCTGCCTCGGCATTGACGCGGTAGTTCACTATGACAGTTGCTCCATTCCGTGCTAGCTCAATTGCGATTCCTCGCCCGATACCTCGTGAACCACCCGTAACGAGCGCGATTTTGCCCTGTAAAGGCAGGGAACTCGTACTGAAAGTCATAATCTAGCACGAGCCACCTTATGATCGTACCACCGGCACATCGCGGCGACCCATAAGATTCCAACACTCATCGATGGCCTCACCTAATGTTCCTGAAATTGATCTTTATCAAGTAAGCTGCCTTTGCCGCATAAAAACACCCAGCGTAGAACGGATCGAAGAAGTGAATTATGTCAGCCGCCAGCGGGATTGCAGGAATTGGAAAAATGAACGGATATAATGACCCTGTCACAAATGTCA
>CAYWMG010000123.1:0-4483 GCA_964459245.1 uncultured Candidatus Bathyarchaeia archaeon | reverse complement strand
AACTGAAATGTACAAGACTTAGCCAAGAAGGGCTCTGCCCCGATTGGCACTTCTTTCCTTCATTGTGAGAAGGATCGCCTCCCTCATACTCGTTCTTCTTGCCGTAAGCTTCCTGGTTTATGCATCAGTTCTCCTCCTCCCCGGTGATCCAGTTACCGCAATCTTAGGATCTGAGGGGTATGATCCCATTGTCGCAGCAGAGCTTAGACATGAGCTAGGTATAGGGGAACCATTACCAATCGCCTTCGCCGGCTGGCTTGAGAGGGCGATAGTTGGAGATTTAGGAACCTCCGTCGTGCTCTCCACCCGTACTTCCATAAGCACTCTGCTGATGCAGAGACTACCCGTGACAACGGAACTTGCCGTCTTAGCAATGGTCATGGCCATTGCAATAGGCGTGCTTCTAGGAATAGTAGCAGCGTTGAGAAGAAATACAAAACTTGACGTATGCGTATCCGTCGCGTCTCTCACCTCTTATTCGATGCCCCCATTCTTTCGAGGCATTCTACTAATTCTCTTCTTCAGCATCTTCATCAAGATCTTCCCCTCCGGAGGATACTTCAACTTCTTCGAAGATCCCGTTCGAAACCTTACGCTCATGGCTCTGCCCTCACTCTCACTCACGTTAGGTTTGACTGGTGTAATTACAAGGTTCACGAGGTCAAGCATGATCGAAGCGATGGAGAAGGAATTCATCACGACGGCAACGGCAAAGGGGCTTCCGGAACGGTTAATCATCTTCAGACACGCCCTGAGAAATGCGCTCATTCCAGTGGTGACGATAGCCGGCCTACAGTTCGGGGCACTTATGGGCGGCGTCGTCATTACGGAAACGATCTTCGGCCTCCCCGGGATTGGCAGTCTTCTTGTGCAAGGAATACTTGAGAGAGATTACCCAGTTATTCAAGGAGCCACACTCTTCGTAACAATCAGCTTTGTACTCGTGAATACAGCCGTCGACATGCTATACTCACTGATTGACCCACGCGTGAAGATTGGGGGAAGATAGAAAGTGGTTCGCTTCATCCAACTGTTGAGACACAACAAGTCTGCATTAATCGGAACAATCCTATTCGGAGCCTTCGTCATCATGATAACTATCGGGCCTATCGTGTATACCGTGAATCCTTTCGCCGTGAACACAATTAACAAGCTGGCTCCACCCAGCCTGAATGACCTCTTTGGAACAGACCTGTTGGGAAGAGATCTCTTCGCTCGATCCATATTGGGCGGTGAAATTACGCTCTACATCTCAACAGTTAGCGTCATATTCAGTTTAGCTCTGGGCGTACCCCTTGGATTGATCGCGGGATACATGAAGGGCATGGTCGACGAGGTGATAATGCGCATCATGGACATTCTTCTCGCCTTCCCCGGCTTAGTACTCGCTCTGCTCATAGTAGCCGTACTGGGAATTGGGATAAACAACGCCATAATCGCAATAGGCTTCACGGGCATACCCATCTTCGCGAGGATTGTGAGAGGTGTTGTTCTGAAGATCAGCGAGATGGATTACGTAGAAGCAGCACGTGCGCTGGGCTTCAACAGGTGGCGCATCATGATCCGACATGTCCTGCCTAACGTTAGTTCAGTTATAATTCTCCAATTTACATTATCGCTCGCCGCAGCCATATTGACGGAAGCTGCTCTGAGCTTCCTAGGCCTAGGAGCACCAGCACCACTACAAAGTCTTGGAGGCATAGTGGAAGAAGGGTTTCCATTTCTCCAAAACGGATGGTGGTACGCGGTTCTTCCCGGAATTGTAATAACAATCGCAGTCCTAGGTCCAAACTTTCTAGGCGATGGTCTCAGAGATTTACTTGACCCAAAACTAAGAGGCTCTAGCTAGATGCTGCTATGCGTGAAGGAGCTCACGGCCTGTTACGAGACGCCTGCGGGCCTGGTTAGAGCCGTTGAAGATGTAAACTTCGATTTGGACAAGGATGATTCACTTGCGATAGTGGGAGAGTCGGGATGCGGCAAGACAACGCTGGCACTCTCGATCACTAGAATCCTCAAACGTCCGGGAAAGATAATGAACGGCCAGGTACTCTTCGAGGGAAGAGACATCCTGAGCATGCCGGAGAATGAGTTGAGACAGATCAGAGGTGGCAGAGTGGGGATGATCTTTCAGCAACCTCAAGCCTATTTGAACCCGGTTTTGAAATCAGGCTTCCAAATCGCTGAGGTCCTAGAAATTCACCAAGGTTACGACCACCAAAGAGCAATGCAGGAAGCAGTAAGGCTACTAAAGGAAGTTGGCATCCCATCCCCCGAAGAAACCGTTAATCGCTACCCCTTCGAACTCTCTGGCGGAATGGCACAGAGAGTAATCATAGCCATGGCACTAGCATGCTCACCATTACTAATCATAGCTGACGAACCAACCTCAGCGTTGGACGTTACCGTGCAGGCTCAAATTCTCGAGACCATTAGAAGATTGCGAGAGCACCGTCACACATCCCTGATTCTCATCACCCACGACTTGAGTCTTGCTGCCGCAGCGTGTGGAAAAATAATGGTCATGTATGCTGGAAAG
Organism: uncultured Candidatus Bathyarchaeia archaeon; assembly: GCA_964459245.1. Lineage (GTDB taxonomy): Archaea > Thermoproteota > Bathyarchaeia > 40CM-2-53-6 > 40CM-2-53-6 > FEN-987. Next base: position 1,944 of record CAYWMG010000123.1, on the reverse strand, counting down.
TTAGTTGAGGCGGGGAACAGGGAGAGTATCTTCAAGAACCCAAAGCACCCTTATACTCAGCTTCTTATCGCTTCCATTCCAAAGATTCGTTCTTCAGAAGAATTTCCAGGAATCGCAGGCTCGCCCCCCAACCTTGCCAATCCACCTACCGGTTGCAGATTTCATCCCAGGTGCCCTCACGTGATGGACGTCTGCAGAAACGTTGAACCCCCAACGGTCTTAACAGACACGGGGCAGAGAGTAGCCTGCCACTTGTACAAGTAAGGTGAACGACCGATCCCCAAACTCATCGAAATCAACGGATTGAGAAAGGAGTACAGCCTCAGTGGAGGATACTTCTCACAGAAGAAGATCCTGAAGGCAATAGACGGGGTCGATCTCAGCATCGATCGAGGAGACACCATTGGGATCGTAGGTGAATCCGGCGCGGGCAAGACAACATTGGGAAGACTCATACTGAGATTGATAAGACCGACCGCCGGCTCCGTCGAGTACGATGGAAAAGACATAATCAGATTAGCGGGCAGAGAGTTGGAAGAGTTTAGAAAGAAAGCACAGATAGTCTTCCAGAGTCCATTCCTGTCACTGAACCCTTCAATCAAAATATTCGATACACTAGCTGAACCCATGAGATATCACAAGATCGTGGACAGCAAGGAATCAGCGAAGAGCAGAGTAAAGGACCTACTCAACCTCGTAGGATTAGACGATGGGTTTCTCGGAAGATACCCTCACGAACTCTCTGGGGGACAGATGCAGAGGATAGCAATCGCGAGGGCACTCTCGGTTGAGGCAGAATTCCTTGTCTTCGACGAACCTACCTCTAGCTTGGACGTCTCAGCTCAGGGGCAGATCCTGAACTTAATCAGAACCTTGAAGAACAAACTCAACCTGACCTATCTCTTCGTCTCACATAACCTTGCGATTGTCAGCAACGTCTGCAGTAAAGTGGGGGTTATGTACGCTGGGAAGATGGTTGAGTTAGCAAACACCGACCAGTTCTTCACCGACCCCAAACATCCCTACTCGCAAATCCTGCTCAACTCGATTCTGACACCGCAAATGTATGGCAAAGGTGAGAGAGCATTACCAAAAGGAGAGCCTCCGTCACTCGTCCATCCACCAGATGGTTGCCGCTTTCACCCAAGATGCCCCCAGGCGATGCCATTATGCTCACAACGCGAACCAAAGTTAGCCAACCTCGACAACACAAGAAAGGCTGCATGCTTCCTATACCCCGAAGTCATGGTTGCTTCCAATTAATCCAGAAACTGAACTCACCTTCTCAATTACTGAAGAGCATTAACGAAGAACATCACTAGACTCCCGGGTTGAGGGTGGAGATTGCATAGGCTTTTCTAGACGATCAACATTATTCTTACCAGATTAATCTCGTGAACCATGATGACCTCGAAAGAAAAAATATTTGCAACATTACTCGCGATCGCACTCGTACTCCTCATGAATACACAGATTATCGCAGCACAGCCACAGCCCCAACAGTACTACGGGATAACAGGAGGAGAAATTACAGGGTATGTGCTTGGAAGTAACAAGCCTCTTGATTGGGCCATTATCCATGCAAAGAGCAACGAACAGACCTACGAAGCGTTCTCAGGCATGAGCGGAGTTTACCTGATGCGCGTCCCCGTAGGAACTTACAATGTTACAGCAAGCTTTCCAGGATACATAGCCTCCAGCGCTAACGTGACCGTCACAGACTATTCAGTCAACACCTTAACCTTTCACCTGAACAATAGCATCAACGTAGCCGTCTCGGCTGGATCATCAAGCGTTATAAACTACTACCTAGACGAGAACCAAGTACCCGTGCCAGAATTCCAACCAAGCTTCACACTGATCATACTAGCACTCACGCTCGCGGTGACAGCCATACTTAGAAAATCCCACTCGGAACACGAACCGGTGCGGAAATCTTCTTAG
>CAYWMG010000122.1:0-1626 GCA_964459245.1 uncultured Candidatus Bathyarchaeia archaeon | reverse complement strand
CTGGCTTTTGGCTCCAACAATTGGAGACGTTAAGTGGCTCTACTTCGGTTTCGCGCTTGCGGGCACAATGGCATCCTACTTCGCAGTGTACACAGTAACTAGACAGAGTTTAGTGGCCGCTTTATCAGGCGCTTGGATGGCGTACTTTCTAGAAACAAATGTCTATTTCATGTTCGAGTATTGGGCGATAGCGGTTTTCTTGGTTGGTTTGGCCTTCTTCATTTCGGAACGATACGCTTCTGCTGCAATATTGATCGGCGTAGCGACGCTCATCAAGGAGGTGTTCGCTCCTTTCATGTTGATTGCGTCAATATACTACCTGGTGCCGCTAGTAGTATCACGCCTTCGCATGAAAAACGGCTTAGGAGGTTCTTCTAATCAAGGCAGGAGAGATTCAAGACTCCGCATCGTCAATAGAGCAATTGTCTGGTGTGTGGCATCTAGTATCGTTGGCCTCGCCTACTATATGAACGGGGTTGCGTCGCAGGGTACAGAATCACCTGTTCATTTCTTTAGAACATTTAATCCTAGTTTTCTTCCGGTATTGTTTGCTGATTCTTGGTTCCAATACCCTCCGATACCTGTTATTGTGACTGTGAGTTTAGCCTTGATTGGGATTAGCGCCATGCTTCGTCGAGATCAACGTATCATAGTGTACGTGTCCTTTGCCTCAATGATATTATTGATGCTTACGGCAGGAAGTGAGGGTCTTATCAGTTCGTGGGAAGAAATTCAGCAATCTAGCCCGCGTTATATTGCTATGTCTGTTGCTCTAATCAATCTTTTCTGGTTAGTGGGCTTGTACAAGGTTGCTCGATATATTCAACACTGGTTAACGCCATTTCGAATAAGTCTTAGAAAACATCAGTATTGACCTAGAGAAAGGATGCCTGCTGTATTGTCGTAACTTCACGGAGACTAATGAAAACAACGAATCTTCTCTGAATGCGCACCATTAACACCAGACATATCCTTATTGGAACACCCTAGAACTCAGCAGACAAATTAATCTACACCTAACAGAAACTGTGTGGCGAGCGCCTTGAGGTTCTGCAGGTCCTGTTATGCGGTTCTTGAAGATGACGAAGCGATCTGTAACGCCTGCGGAACACCCTGGGGAGAGCAAGAAGCAGCCAGCGATACCGCGCACAAGAGACTCACGCAATCCCGACAAGTTGCGGCAGGAGAAGAGCCGACAAAGATTTCAAAGACCCATATTAGGTTGCTCGATAGTTTACGTCACACAAGGCAGAAAGCCACACCGCCAGAAGTGCACAGAAGAGAGAAAGTAAAGCTCTCCACAATAATCATGACAACTGGACTGATTGTATTTGCAACATATCTTCTCGGGCAATTTACTATCCATTCGCAAGTTATCACGGATATTCACAGGCAGACATTGGACGAGACGTTCCGCATGCTGATTCTGTCCCAACTACGCGCACACCCAACTGAGTACTACTCAATAGCGGATCATTTTTTCCGTCAAGTTTTCACGTCACAGGGTCCAGACTTTACAAACGATTTTCCTTTGATTTTCTACATCTGGCTTTTGGCTCCAACAATTGGAGACGTTAAGTGGCTCTACTTCGGTTTCGCGCTTGCGGGCACAATGGCATCCTACTT
>CAYWMG010000121.1:0-1812 GCA_964459245.1 uncultured Candidatus Bathyarchaeia archaeon | reverse complement strand
ATTTCTGAACTCAGGTGGAAAGTTGATCCAGCTATCCCAAGTTTGTAATCGTCAGGTTTGAGATTTGTCACGTGTAGCATGGGCTTAATACTCATTTCGCCTTCATTAGCCGAGAGAAGTGTTGCTGCGGCTCCATCACCGAACAGCATCGTTTCAACTAGCGTGACCCAATCTTCAGTACCTTGTTTAAGCTCAATCTTTTGTTCGATAATTTTCTTAAGACCGCTAGCGAAAAGCATCGAATTTACTTCTGAAGTAATTATCAAAACTTGTTTGCCGTGGTTTTTCGCAATATAATCCTCGGCTAATTGTAGTGCTATGATGAATGAAGTACATCCATATCCTTGAAGTGTGCAATGCCTAGTCTCAGGTCGTAGTTCCAGAGTTCGTAGTAACATGCTGCTGAGGTTCGGACAGATGTAGTCATGCGCATTGCAGCAAGCTATGAGAATCCCGATATCATGAGCATCGCGTATGATCCTCTGGCCGACCATTTTTGCCAGATGAAATGACTGGTCTGGATATTCTGAGCGGAAAGAACCATCTATAATAGTTGAGATGGGGTATGCGAATCTACGTGATTGAACGTTGAGATTCTTGATCGACCTTAACGTCTCTTCCGACAATCGAAGAGGTAATTTAGTTAGGAGATCATCTGTCTCATAATGATATTCCGGAAGGAAAGTAGTCGAAGAGACTATGCGCATCGCTTTCGTTAATTCATACTATACTGTGTAAGATAACTTCTCCTGGTATCAAGGAACGTTGACGTCGCTATTTGGGGCTAACGTGGTTGATGCTGCTCGAGAGATCGAGTGGGACACCGAACGTTTCTGGCTATAGAGAGTCGTTGATCTTGATTCCGCTCAATACTCGGAGCAATAGCCGTGCGACCCAGCAGGTTGAAACTTGGCGCTAAAGCTGTCTATAACCCAAGAGTCTACAAGCCTAGCTCAATATCATTATCTCTGAAGTTCAAGATACTCTAGGAGTAATGATGAATGAGATACGTAATAGTGCGCACACTAAAAATTCGATTTGCAATTTCAACCAAGAACCCCGTCGAAGAATGTAACTAAAAATTATCTTCATAATTAGCCTTATTAGATTATAATGAACGCCTAAACGCGACTACGGCGAGTGCCATCATCAAACCTGTGAAGACTGCCAGGAAGGCGAAATCCCCGGCGATAGACGATAGACTTGATTCCCTGTACATCAGTAATCGTAACGCATGTACGGCGTATGCTTCTGGATTTATTATCGATATTTGCCGCATCCAGGTCGGGAATCCTTCCAGCGGGTAAACTGCGCCGCTCGTGTAATAGAGAACTAAATTGAATGGAAAGCAACTAACTCTGTACAAATCGGCAGAGGTAAACCTAACCGCGTATGCGGTCATCATTGCAGTAATGCCAAGCGCTGCGAGGAAGAGGGTGAAGATGGTTAGTGTAATTCTTAACGTGTTTGGGATTGGGCGAACGCCTGCTACTACAATCGCTAAAGCGAACAACACTAGAATTGATATGAGCGCTTTAATTACGCCGGAAAGCAGTACACCACCGACGATTTCGTATCGTTTTAACGGTGAGACCAGGTAGCCTTCGATTATTCCACGCTCTTTGTCGTGCACAAGTTGAACGCCACCTGCGATAATTGAAACGAACATAACTGATTGGCATAGAGTGCCGGGCGCCATGAATTCAATGTACAAGATATTTCTATACGCGTCTTCCAAGTCGACGGTTGATCTCGTGGAAAGGGGAACTGATATTTGGACGTTGGATGAGAGTTGTTGATTTGCTTGAGAAA
>CAYWMG010000120.1:0-4430 GCA_964459245.1 uncultured Candidatus Bathyarchaeia archaeon | reverse complement strand
AGATTCTCTTTATTTCTTGAGAAGTGTCTGCTCCGCCGCCAGTGAACATCTCTATCACACCGATGTTGATCTCCTTGATAGGAGATACACCTACGCCACCAGTCATTGTGACGGTTTTACCCGCCGGGGCTGGTGGTGGTTTGAGTGACTCAGACGCTCCGTATCCAACAACCGAACCGATCGCTAAGCCAGCCACTCCTGCGCCAATAGATTGTAGATATTTTCTTCGAGAAATTTTGTTAGAAGCCGACAATTTTCCTCAAGCTTACGAGGAATAAACCGTTAAAAGAATTCCCTATATACTATCCTATACCATCGATACAACCACTTCAAAAAATATGATCGGACAGTTATGCATTGAACTGTTAGCGGACCGATCACTCGCACCTTCTTCCGGAACGTCATTCTCCTAGCGGATAGCTGAAAGTAACGATATTATCTCCCGCGAGTCGCATGTCAAATGACTCAAAATGGTCAGTGCACCATCTAAACGTTATTCGAACCTGTTGACTCCTTCGTGGCAGACCTGGGAAACTAACGAGCACGCACGGCAAGAGGAAATGAAAAGAGCGGGAAAAAAACCCATTGCGATTACGCACTCAGATCCACCAGCGTTCGGTCACTTGAACCAAGCGATATCAAAGTACCTTATCGAAGCTGCGGAGAATGGTGTGCATTCATACCGAGCACCTATTGATGAACTCAAGGCCGCGATATGCGGATGGGAGAAACGCTATCGAAATGTTGAGTACTCCTCTAGCGACATATTTCCAACAAACGGAGTTGCTTCTGCGCTCTTCTTTGTTCAGCATGCTCTGCTGGACGATTATTCAGGTGATGAAGTCTGCATCTTCGAACCAGCGCACTATTACTGGGGGCCCACAGACGTCCTGAAGAGTTTTCATGTAACCCCTGTCCAGATTTCATGTCACGAAGATTCAGAATGGCAACCAGACCCGGAAGAGCTTCGAAAGAAGATTAGTGCAAGAACGAAGTATGTTTTGGTTGACAACCCATGTAACCCTACGGGTGCCGTTTACGGTGAGAAACGATTGAAGGCAATTATCGACATCGCTGGCGAGAATGACGTTGTGGTTGTCTCGGATGAAATGTATGGCATGATCACTTACGACGGGTTTAAGGCTAGATCAACTGCCGACCTGGCTGGAGATGTACCCGTAATTGTAGTGAACGGCATGTCGAAGTTCTTCATGAGGACTGGTTGGCGCGTTGGGTACGTGGCAGTTCATGACCCCGCTGGGAAGATATCTGAGGTTAAGAAGACGATTACGACGCTTGCGATGATGTATGGAAATCCACAACTTCGTTGTAGCCCAATCATCTACGCAGCCGCAAAGGCATACGCTGGAACCATGGATGGGGGTTACAATTTCGTGAAAGCGTTGCATCCGCTCAAGGAATATGCAATGAAACGTTTGGGTGGGATGGAGGGGGTTAGCTGTGTGCCGCCTGGGGGAGCTTTCTACCTCTTTCCCCGCATTCACGGCATTGGAAAAGTCTGGAAGACAGATGAAGAATTCATGACTGAACTGAACAAAGAAGAAGCGCTCATATTCTGTCCAGGATCGTGGTTTGGCCCTAGCGGATGCGGGCACTTTAGAGGCATGGTCGTTCCGGAGATTTCGTTACAGAAAGAAGTCTGGGACAGGCTTGAAAGATTCTTGAAAAAACATCCTGCATGAATGGGGTATTTCAAACATTTGAAGATCGATAAAGAGCGTTACTTGAAAAGAGACGCGGAATGTTTTCCCGAACCGGACAAGAGCTTTGAAGGAGCGCCCGGATTCGTTGTGGACGAAGCCCATGGCGTCTCCGTAAAAGACGTTGACGGCACAGAATACCTAGATTTTGGAACCCCATCAGCCATAATTGGGCATAACCATCCTCTGGTTGTAAAAGCAGTTCAAGATCAGATGAAGAGGATTATTCACTTTACAGACGCCATTACTGAACCACATTTGCAGCTTGCTGAAACGCTAAAACAAATCGCTCCTGGAAGACTCAAAGACGGGAAGCTGATCCTGGGATGCAGTGGAACAGACAGCGTAGAATTCGCCGTGAAATTAGTCAAATTTCACACGCAGAAGAGTGTGATAATGTGTTTCGTCGGTGGACATCACGGCAGAACACCATCAACCATGCCTCTTACCTCCGACTATTCCAGGTCAAAACTCTACCAATCTCCCTACGTTGTCGAATCCATTTACGTTCCATACCCGCACTGTTACAGGTGCATCCTTGGTCAAGAATACCCTGATTGTGACATCGCCTGCTTAAACTACATCAGACAAGTTCTGGATCAGGTGGTTCCGCCGGAGAGCGTAGCAGCAATCATGGTCGAACCGTTGCTTTCATGGAGCGGTTTCGTCAGGCCTCCCGATGGCTACATACCGAACCTGAAGAAGCTTTGCGAGGAATATGGAATACTGTTCGTTGACGACGAAGTATATACTGGATCAGGCAGGACTGGCCGGATGTTCGCAATCGAACATTCCGGAGTAGAACCCGATATCATATGCTTAGGTAAACCCATGGGAGCAGGATTCCCAATCGGGGCGACAATCGCCCGCAAAGAAATAATTGACGGTTGGGCAACGGGCAAGAGATTTACCTCATCCTCTGCCGGTAACTTGCTGGCAAGCATCGCATCGATCACTGTGTTACGCGTGATAAGAGAAGAGAAACTTGAACAGAGAGCTCAGAGGATGGGTGATTTTTTGATGAAAGGACTGAAGGATCGGTTCACTGATTCACAGTTTGTTGGGGATATTCGCGGGATGGGCTTACTGGTTTCAATGGAGTTCGTAAAAGACAAGAATACAAAGGCACCAAATCCAGAGGAAGCTAGACGAGTATACCAAGGTGCGTTCAGGAAAGGGATTATCCTAAACCAAATCACCGGCACGTACCACCACATAGTACGTATCGTGGCACCACTCATCGTAACGGAAGAAGAAATCACCAAACTGCTTGACACGCTCTCCGAAGTGGTGTAAGAGAAACTATCGTCACATCTCAAACAATAAGTGGGTAATCATGGGCGAACGCACAGTCCGAATCGGAACAATTGAAGCCAAACCTGGAACAAGAACCTTCGACTATCTCCCTATCCGATTACCGACAGAAATCAGAACCAGCATACCTGTGGGCATAGTCAATGGCGCAAGAGCTGGACCCGTGTTATGTTTGCTGGCGGGTCACCATGGGCTGGAATACGCAGGAATCGAAGCCGTCATGAGAATGTACAAGAATGTTGACGTTAACAGACTCAAGGGAGCAATAATCACTGTACCCGTAGTCAACCTTCTTGGATTCCAAAGACGAACACCCTACCTTTGCCCGGTCGACAGGGTAAACATCGCCCGAATCTACCCCGGCGACCCAAATGGTTCAATGAGCTACGTCATAGCCCACACCATCCTCAACGAAATTATCACTCAAGCTGACTACGTGATGGACTGTCACGGAGCTGACATTTTTGAGTCGCTGGCTCCCTTTGCGCTATACAGTACCGAAGGCGATAAAGCAGTTGTGCGTAAAGCCGAAGCCCTAGCCAAAGCCCACGGACTCCCATACTATGCAGTCAAACATTTTGGAATGCGATTATACGAGGAAGCAAACAAACGCGGTGTCCCAGCACTCTTAGCGGAGATCGGAGGCGTCGAATGGGAAGGCCCATCCGTCGACATGCACATCACTGGAATAGAGAACGTAATGAAACATCTGGAAATGATACCCCCATCTAAGAAGAAGACACAAACGAATCAGGACATTACTCTAAACAGAGAGTACGGGATTCGAACACGGTGCGGAGGCATCTGGTATCCTGAAGTTAAAGCCGGAGACAGAGTCTCAGAGAACCAGGTACTAGGAAAACTACGAGACTTGGACGGTGAAGTAAAGGAGACACTTTACTCGCCCTGCAATGGGTTCATTCACTTTCAATTCACATTCCATATTCTCGACCCAGGATTTCAAATTATGACAATTACCAGTGACTGAAATTCACATACCCGAAGCAGGCGCTATCTGTTTCTCGAAAGCAATTTCCCATACCATTCCCCCCATGGGTTCTCCAACGTCAACGCCCCGAAGTAACATCCACATAGTAGCTTGATTGCTTGAAACGACAAGCTTTCAAATCAAATTCAAGGGATTGGATTATGCCCAAAGTTTCCAGGTCGGTACAACCGATCCGCATCTGACTTGAAAACGTCTTTAACGTGCTTATACACTAGTTTCATAGAAAGACCAACAGTTTCAGGCCCGTCACAGCTTAATACTATATCCGTAGGACTCTGAAACCGTGTGGCTCAGAGAACGCTCCTAGCAAATAAAACCCCAAACGAGAACAGATCTAAGTGGGGAATAAGAAAACTCTAGCCTAAACTTTCGAATGTTGGCTCGAA
>CAYWMG010000119.1:0-3755 GCA_964459245.1 uncultured Candidatus Bathyarchaeia archaeon | reverse complement strand
AAACTGGCTCTGGAAAATTGTTAGGCGTCTGTGTTTAGCTGTTGACTTTATGCACGACCCGTAACTTGTCGATTATGGTAGGTAGAAAGCTTTGGGTTGGAGAAGCAGGGACAGCGTTACGATTAGAGAACAGTCTACCGTTAGTGACATATCTACAGGAAATATGGGTGAGCGGCGCTTCAATTGTCTGAGTATTTCACACAATCGAGCTTCCACGTTTCATATCTAGTAGGTATCGCCTAATTGCGTCTTGCGTCGTTCCGAAGATTACGGGTTCACCATTGAGCAGATAAAGACATTTCTCGCAGTAGTTCTCGATCAAGTCAAGGTCGTGTGACACGAGAACAATTGATTTCTCGTCTTTTTTGAACTCTTTGAATTTGTTGAGGCATTTTTGTTGGAATTCCATATCACCCACGGCGAGCGCCTCATCCACTAAGAAGATGTCAGCAGCAGTCTGGATTGCGATTGAAAATGCTAGTCGAACCTGCATTCCAGACGAGAGATGTTTCAGCTTTGTGTCACGGAATTTTTCGAGAGACGCGAATTGAATTATGGGATCGGTAAGCCTCTTCATATTGGAACGTGATATGCCTAAGATTATTCCGTAGACCTCCGCGTTCTCTTAACTGTTAAGTCATTGTGAAAACCGACTCCCAACTCCAATATTGGAGCTATCGAGCCAGTGGTCTTGATAGTCCCCTTGTTCGGTTTCATGACACGGGCCATTAATTTGAGGAGGGTACTTTTCCCGCTCCCATTCGGGCCAATTATCCCTAACGATTCCCCACGTTCTAGACTGAATTGAATATTCTTGAGGGCCCAAAATTCTTCGTAGCTCTTATCCTCGAACGCCAATAGACTAGCAACATGTTCTAGTATGGTTGAACGTTTTTGGTGAGGAATCCTGAAACGCTTCCAAACATTATCAACTTGAATGATTGACATCGCTAAAGCTCCTCCGCGAAGCGGGCCTGAAGAAGGGAGAAAACCGCAAGGCCACCAAGAAAGAGAGCCGCCGTAATCGACAGGATGACGAATACGTCAAGGCCTGAAGGCAGTAGGTGCTCGAAGAATAGTTGTCGCGTTGCTTGAATGAGACGTGTGATGGGATTCAATGAGTAAAGGAAACGATAGTTGGATGGAACGAGGCTCTCGTCGTATACGATTGGAGACACGAAGAATCCGAGTTGCAATACAATCTCCCAAATCTGGCTAAAGTCACGGTACTTCACGTTGAGGGATGCAAGAAACAGGGATAATGAAAAGATGAGTGCAAATTCCATGATGAGTATTACAGGCAGGAATAGGAGATGGATGTCTGGTTGAACTCCGAAGAGAAAGAGTAGTGGAAGGAGTACGAGAAACTCCAGCGAGGAACCAATTAGGTTCGCGAAGTTGCTTGATAAAACTATGAGCGTTCGAGGCATGTAGACTTTCGTAACTAGAGACGGATTGGTTATGATGCTAATGAGGCTTTGACTCGTGGCTACTTGGAAAAATCTCCAGATCAGAAGTGCCATGAGAATCCAAGCCCCATAATTGGGAATAGCGGAATGCAGTAAAATCGAGAAGATTACTGTCAGTATGAGCATGTATCCGAGCGGGTTCAAAAGTGCCCAAATAAATCCTAAGACCGAATTCCTGTAACGCAGTTTGAAATCCTTCTTAGCCAACACTAGCACGACATCCAAGTAGTGGCTGAAGGCCTGGTTCAATGCTGGTCGCTGCTCGCTGAGACGTTATAGAACAAAATAACGATTGTGAATGCAAAATTGGTTGGCGAATTTTTCATTCATGCACTGCAAGCTGTTTGATAAGCAGTTATGTTCGCGTAATTATTCGCCGTAGAAGCTTGAGACTCAATATCTCTCCGTAGCCCGACCTTAGTTTATCCCATCTTAGTTGTGGCGAAGAGCATTGTTTCCGCACCATATATCGAGAAATGGTCCAGAAAGAACTGATAGTCCAAACCGAGTTCTTTCAAATAACGTGGAATTGCAATAAAATCATCCTCCCTATGGTAAAGCGCAATAGCAAGTTTTGGCCTGAATGTGCAAAGGGTTTTTTCAGCACCGTGAAGGGCGGCTAACTCGCTGCTTTCGATATCCATCTTGATGTAGTCCACCTTTTGGATTCCGCGTTCCTGAACGAAATCGTCTAGGGAGATTGTGGGAACATGGACACTACCTGAGTCCTCGCTCTGCAATGATGGGGTTAGTCCATGAGGGGGAGAACTATACAGTGAGGTCGCTGGTCCATATGGCTTGAAACTGAGTGTTCGTCCCGATTTCTCCCATAGCGCTTTTCGCTCGACCAATATTCTATCAGCCAAATATCGATTCAGCGCTAAATTACGCTCGAGAATTGCTAAATTGGAGGAGTCGATCTCGAAGCAGTAGACTTTCCCTTGTTGACCGCATTGATTAGCAAAATACAAAGCAGTATCACCCCAACCACCGCCAGCGTCGATAATGACGTCGTTGCGTTGTGCTCGTATCATCGTACTTCCTTGTTTGTAGGCGTATTGTTCCAGCAGGAAAGTGTTCATGACTCCCAAAGAGGTAGCGTGAACGTCGATTTTTCCCTCAGAACCCGGTAACCTGTAGCGATTGATGGGCCAGTCGGCCATGGGTCGATTGGCGTAATTAACACCTATCGTATCTCGTTCTTGCAAGAATCGCTTATTGACGGATTTGTACAGATCCCAATAGTCTTCGTTGTCGATCGGTAGTTTTACGTGCCATCGTCCCAGAATTCGAAAATTCAAGAGTTTCAGCAGTAGCTGTCTAGACCGATCGTCCGCCAGTATATTGTAGAATTTCGTTAACTCATCGAGGTTCCGCACAATGTAACTTAAACTGTCAAACGATACGTGTTCATATGCCAAACGCTTGTGAACAAAACCGATCCTGCCAGCAGACAAAAGTATCTTTTCTTTCAGTCGATTTTTCCAAGGAGTTCGTGCCAAGTCAAAGGAGTTCAGCCCATATTGAAAGAAATCAAAATCATTCTCTACATGCGTATACAAATCACGGATAAGACCTTGGAAAAACATTGAACGAAATTCTTCACCGTTCATTCATAGTCACCACTTATTGCGATTGATCAATGTCATGAGAGCGATCTCAATGGCTTACTTATCTTGCCGTTGAAGGCCGCTACGCCAATGAATTTTCCGAACGTCACGTTATCCACGCCTATATAGAAAGGCGTATACTCTTTGGGACACAAAAGTCCTTATCTCTTCATCGAATAAACCTGGAACGAACGGAGAAGGCCACACCATCGACCCAGTAAAGTGAATGGCCCAGGAAACAATGCCCTTGCAAGTGAAGACCAACGCCCAAGATCGCGTAGCTAACCTCAGAGTTCTTCACGTCGTCGCAATCGCTAGTGGTGCGAATTGGATGGTTGACATACTTCGCGGCCTCAAAGGTCGAGGGTATGAAGTGAGTGCACTCATCAATAACGAACAGGGAGATTTAGCGCCTAAGCTTGAGCGAAATGGCATCCCGTACCATGTTGCAGACTTCGACCTCTCAGACCTTTTTTCAAATCCACTAACCTTCGCGAACAAGCTGCTCAAGCTGACACGTTTCTTCAGAAAGCACAGATTTGACATCATTCATTACCACCACATAGCTGCTTCAGTGGTTCCTGGAAGAATTGCGGCATGGGTTTCTGATGCCCCAATACGCTACTCGATGACCCCCCACCCCCTCCATCTAGAAGTCTCAACTCTCAGCAAAATT